>NZ_JAPDCD010000019.1:0-90932 GCF_027705695.1 Aeromonas sp. QDB62
AAGAGCCGGCTGGAATGACGACTATCGGGCTCAGTTATTCTTTGGTTAAAATATCAACAAAGTGTGCTCCCGCCCTGTACTGGAATCTGTGCTCTCGCCCTAGTACGAATATTGGCCGCCTGAGCCAGTAGATGGCGTTTAAATAAAAATAAGGAGTGACATTGGAAATAAAAGAAACACAGCTAGGGAGCCTGAGAACTCTACTTGGGATTATGCCAGAGCTGGAAGATAGAGATAGTTTATTTTTCTTTCGTGGGCATGCTAATAAAGAATTCTCGCTACTGCCTTCGATATATCGAAATCAGCGTTGGTTTTCAAATGAAGACAAGATCATTCGAGAGATTATCATGCGCTGCCCTAACGAATTCATCTCTATGAAGAGCAGTTTTGAAAAGCTAGTAAAAATGCAGCACTATGATTTACCTACAAGATTGCTTGACATTACAGAGAATCCATTGGTTGCGCTTTATTTTGCTTGCGTTGGCGAATATGAAAGGGATGGGGAAATTATTTTCTTTAAAATCCCTAAGTCAGAGGTTAAATATTTCGATAGCGATACTGTCAGCGTTGTGTCTAACGTTGCATGGGCTAAAGCTGATTTTGAAGTGGCTGAACGATTTGATGGAGATTATAGTAAGTTTCATCATAAAGAAAATCATCATGCTTTAAAGCTAATGCATGATATTAAACAAGAAAAACCACATTTTTTGGAAAGAATAAACCCGAATCATGTAAAAAGTGTAGTTTGTGTAAAGCCAAAAATGGATAACCCTAGAGTCGTCCGGCAAGATGGTGCGTTTTTATTGTTTGGTATCGGGCAAAATAAACACATTCCAGCTACTCTTCCCGATGAGTGGATTTTTAGGCCGAAACATAAGCGATACATTATCAAGTCATCAGATAAGTTGAGCATTTTGAAACAGTTATCTGGGGTCGGCATTTCAAAAGCAAAACTATTTCCTGAGATGGACATGGTTTCACAGTTTATTAAAAATGATTATGGTTTGGATAATGTTGAATTTTCTTCAAGCATTAAAGAATACGTACCGTTCAGCATTAAAGTATCATATTCCCGCTGAGTTGAATGCTATGTCCTTTAATTAAGGACGCTATCTATGTCCATTGAATTGATTAGAAGGGTGCAACGCTTTAGAACTAAATCGTCGGACATTAGTTTCCCAGAACACATAATCGACTTTGAAAGTGGTAACTTTTCTATTTCATGCATCCCCTAGCCGTCGGCGCCCCCGATCACCGCGCAAACGGTAAGAAACAGTACGTCATAGAAGGCATAATTAATTTTTGCGTTTTGGCGACGATCATGAATGTCAGCAAAAAACTGAGTTAGAACGGCATCAATCGGCATGGAGAGTCCCTAAAAAGAGAGCATAAGATCACAAGCTGATCTTGAGGTCAAATCAAAATCACAGGCAACATTTTTACATCATATTGCCAACTGTAAGTTCACGGTCTCGCCCTGATATAGTATATGGTGTTATATATAGATATATTAATTTTAATTAAAGCCAAATATCAATTGTAGTTCCAGCCATTTGGTAGGTATAGGGAGAAATGCGTTGCTTAATTACTCTTATTATCCATTTGAAAGTCATCTTGATGATATTGACGAGGAGGATCTTCTTTTATTAAGGGATGTTTCAGAGGGTTGGTATATTGACTATAAGATTCAGGGGTTGAAAATTGTCGACTATGCAAAGCATATGTCTGCTTTTGCCAATCAATATGGCGGTTGGTTAATCCTTGGTGTTAGTGAAAGCTCTGATGGGTGCCGTACTGCTGCGGAATTCATTGGTGTACAAAGAAGTGATTTAGAAAAAATATCTAGAGATATTAGAGAAGCGGCCTCGGCCCATATTAACCCTGAGGTTTTATATGTAGAAAAAATAATCCACGGACCACTTGTTGATATTGGGCTAGCAGAGGGGAGATCAATTCTAATTATTGGAATTCCTATGAGCCATAACACCCCTCATATACACTCTTCTGGCAGAATATATCGAAGGTTGGCTGATCAATCTAAGCCCAGAGAAGAGACAGATAGATATATTCTTGATGAATTGTGGCAGCGTGGTCATGATAAAAAAATTAAAATGTCTAAATTTCTAACAGATGTCCCTATGCTTCCATCCAACCAAGCCGACGCGCCATGGGCATATATCTATTTAAAACCGGCACAGGGACAGCTTGGGCCTTCAAAAAAACTGTCATTTTCTGAGTTTTCTAATATTGTAAGAAATACAAATAAAAACATTTTAGGTGTACATGCCCCAATGACTGGAGTTAACTCAACTACAGATGGGTTTATTGCAAGACAAATACAGGTTAGTGATCCAAGTCAACCGACACTTACATTGAGGTGGTGGCATGATGGCGTAGCACGATTTGATATTCCATTGAATTTGTTTGATTTGAGTCAGTTTATCAAAACCCATGGTGAAAATAATTATTGCAAAGAGTACTGTCAGCTTGCCTATGACTTAGGTCACTCAAACATAAAAATAGTTGACTACTCTATTTTTGTACAAATAGTAGCTTCGTTATCCAATTGTTATCTTCACATGTTAAAAGCTACAGACGATAATCGAGATATTTTCTCATGTTTCACTCTAAGAAATGTATTTCATACATCTCCATTTGTAGACTCCGAAAAATTCATTAAAAGATCTAGAGAGTACTCTATTCCATTAACCATGGATAAAAATATTGTTGTGCCACAGGAACCTAGTGAGCAGAATATGTCTTTCCATGAGAGGGCGACGCGCATAGTTAATTTTGATTGTTATCAGGAATATCAACCTGTGCCCTATGTATTTGCAATGCCAATTGTCTTCCGAGTATTTGAAGCAGTTGGAATTACATCCGATGCAAATGAGTTAATAGATGATACCGACGCTTGGGGTTTTAGTAAAGTTCGCAATGTCCCAACAAATACTTTTCAATAGGCATACTTTTTCTTATATTAATTTATATGAATATTAATGTGGCAAAATATAAATTGATGACGCTAGATGTCATGATTATAAACAGAGTGGTCTTATGACTATATATATAGATAGTATGGAATTTAACGTTATTACAGAAAAACAAGGGGTTTCATGGAAACCTATAAAGGACATTGAGATAAAAAATGATAAGCGTTATTTAATATCAGATAGAGAGTTTGATTATAAAAGTACAAAAATAAATGTTGTAGAAGTACTTGATGGGAAATATCGGAGAGTATCTACTAGAAAGACTTCAAAAGGTCCATACCTTAACTTTGATGTTACTATATCAGCTGATACAAATAGAGTGAAACGCTCAAAATCTTTACTTCTTCATAGAGCGAGATTAATAGCGTTTATTGGCGAGGATATATCTAAGCCGTATGCTAGACACGGGAGCTTGGGGCGACATAACAATGATATAAATAACTTGCAGTGGGGGACTCATCAAGAAAACATGAATGATACCAAAGAACATGGAAGTCATAAAGGAGCAAATAACACCCAATCAAAGATCACAGAGGAGTTAGCATTGTCTATTTATGTTCTTTCTAGATTAGGCCTAATAGATTCTACAATTTTAAATTCGTTACCAATTGGAAAGGGGGCTGTAGCCGCGATCAAAGCGAATAGAAAATGGGCGCATTTAGTCACGGATGACATAAAATCTTTAGTTGATAAAAGTATAAAGCTGAACGAAATAAAGTGTAAGTCTATGGTTGAAAAAGCTTTATTAGAGCAAAGTGTTTTGTTTGAACAAGAGCGAGCGTTACTAAAAAAGAAAATAAAACAAAAAATTATGACTAGTCTTTCAGCGGCTTTAGAATAATAAATGGCTACATATTTTATGCTATACGTCATTTATTACTAGAAGAGAGTTTTTCTCTAAATTAATAAGTATGCTGAAGCTATTGCGTTTGGAATATAATGTAATTGGTATGAAACATACCATAATTTAATGATTAATTATATTGACAGTGCAACATAAACATGACATTGTTTTGTTTTGTTTTGTTTTGTTTTGTTTTGTTTTGTTTTGTTTAAAACCGTAACTGGTTGATTCACAATGCTTTAGTGAGTGATTTCGAGGGTTCGAATCCCTCCCTCACCGCCAAATTGCAAAAACCGACCTGATGGTCGGTTTTTTGTTTTTAGGCGCCATCCAGACGTGGTGCTGGCAGTGTGGAGCGAAAAACTTCGCTTGGTTTGTCCGAAGCTGCGGCTCGTCTTAAAAAGCGGCAATGCCGAATAGTTCTGTGGCTTGTCGGCGCGGATCTGACGTTCAGCGCCATAGTGCACTGCCAGATTGAAAGCCTTGATGGAAACATCAGGGCTTTTTGCTATCCGCGTTTTTCGCGGGCGCTGTGGGCAAGCCGATGGCGATGGGGGGCTGGCTCGGGTATAGTCCTGCGCCAATGGCGTTATCCTGTTTTGCTGACCCGTCGTGGCCCTGGTGGTAGCGAGGGGCAGGCCTGTGTAAGGAGTGTTATGAAGTTCAGTCCCCTGCTCGATGAGATGATGAAAGCCCTGCAGGTATTGCCGGGGGTGGGGCCCAAGTCTGCCCAGCGGATGGCCTTTACCCTGCTCGAGCGTGAGCGCAGCGGCGGCTTGCGGTTGGCCCAGCTGCTCTCTCGCGCCCTGACCGAGATTGGTCATTGCAGCCACTGCCGCACCTTTACCGAGAACGATCGCTGCGATATTTGCGCCAATCCCAAGCGGGAAGAAAACGGCCTGCTCTGTGTGGTGGAGAGCCCGGCGGATGTGGCCGCCATCGAGCAGACCGGTCAGTTCTCCGGTCGCTACTTTGTGCTGATGGGCCATCTGTCGCCGCTGGACGGCATCGGTCCGGAGGAGCTGGGGCTCGATATTCTCGAGCGCCGGTTGAAGGATGAGCACATCAGCGAGCTGATCCTCGCCACCAATCCCACTATCGAGGGGGATGCCACCGCCTGGTATATCGCTGACATGGCCCGTCATGCCGGGGTGGAGGTGAGCCGCATCGCCCACGGGGTGCCGGTAGGGGGTGAGCTGGAGCTGGTGGATGGCACCACGCTGTCCCACTCCCTGATGGGGCGGCAGCGCTTGAAATAACAAGGTGAGCCGGTTTGTTGCCCCCGAATCAACAGGGGGCGAACTGGACAATAAATAGCCGTTTGAGCTGATTTAAAGGGGCGAGTGAGCAGGATTGCAGACTCGCCCCTTGATATTTGATTGGCCGTCCCCATCTAGGTTGGGCATATGTTCAACCCGATGTTTCTGAGGATTGGTCCATGACCCAAAGTGTTCATGCCGAAACCCACGGCTTTCAGACTGAAGTTAAACAACTGCTGAGCCTGATGGCTCACAGCCTCTACTCCAACAAAGAAGTATTCCTGCGCGAGCTGATCTCCAACGCCTCCGATGCGGCGGACAAGCTGCGCTTCAAGGCGCTTTCCGATGCCTCTTTGTTCGAAAACGACGGCCAGTTGCGTGTGCGTCTGGTGGTGGATAAAGAGAAGCGTACCCTGACCATCTCCGATAACGGGATCGGTATGACCCGTGATCAGGTGATCGAGCACCTGGGTACCATCGCCAAGTCCGGCACCGCAGAATTCTTCAAAAACCTCTCTGGCGATCAAGGCCGTGACTCCCAGCTGATCGGTCAGTTTGGGGTCGGTTTCTACTCCGCCTTCATCGTTGCCGACAAGGTGACCGTCGTTTCCCGTGCCGCCGGTACTGCTCCGGAGCAGGGTGTGCAGTGGGAATCGGAAGGGGAAGGCTCCTTCACCGTCGCTGACGTGACCAAAGAGGGTCGCGGTACCGACGTTATCCTGCATCTGCGTGCCGAGGAAGAAGAGTTCCTCGACGACTGGCGTCTGCGCTCCGTGGTGAGCAAGTACTCCGATCACATCAGCGTGCCGGTCGAGATGTTCAAAGAGGGCACCCCGGATCGTGAAGAGGATGGCGAAACCATCGTCGGTACTCCGGGCGAGTGGGAGCAGGTCAACCGCGCGACTGCACTCTGGACCCGCAACCCGAAAGATATCAAGGACGAGGAGTATCAGGAGTTCTACAAGCACGTCGCTCACGACTTCGAAGATCCGCTGCTATGGGGTCACAACCGGGTGGAAGGGGCGCAGGAGTACACCAGCCTGCTCTACGTACCGGCCCGCGCACCGTTCGACCTCTACAACCGCGAGCAGAAGCACGGTCTGAAGCTCTACGTGCAGCGTGTCTTCATCATGGATGACGCCGAGCAGTTTATGCCGACCTACCTGCGCTTCGTCAAAGGGGTGCTGGATTCCAACGATCTGCCGCTCAACGTCAGCCGTGAAATCCTGCAGGACAACAAGGTGACCGCCTCCCTGCGCAAGGCGTGCTCCAAGCGCGTGTTGACCATGCTCTCCAAGCTGGCCAAGGATGATGCCGAGAAGTACGCCAAGTTCTGGAAAGAGTTCGGCAACGTGCTCAAAGAGGGCCCGGCCGAGGATTACGCCAACCGCGAAGAGATCGCCAAGCTGCTGCGCTTTGCCAGCACCGCTGGCGAGGGTGAAGCCCAGACCGTCTCTCTTGAGGATTACGTTGGCCGCATGAAGGAAGGCCAGCAGAAGATCTACTACATCACTGCTGACTCTTATGCCGCTGCCAAGAACAGCCCGCACCTCGAGATCTTCCGCAAGAAGGGTGTCGAAGTGCTGCTGATGTGGGAGCGTGTGGACGAGTGGCTGATGAGCCACCTGACCGAGTTCGACGGCAAGCAGCTTATCTCCGTCACCCGTGGCGAACTGGATCTCGGCGATCTGGAAGACGAAGCCTCCAAGCAGGCCCAGGAAGAGGCCGAGAAGGCCAACGCTGGTCTGGTTGAGCGGGTCAAGAAGAGCCTCGGCGAAGCGGTGAAAGAGGTGCGCGTTACTCACCGTCTGACCGATTCACCCTCTTGCATCGTCACCGACGCTTACGGTATGAGCACCCAGATGATCAAGCTGATGCGCGCCGCCGGTCAGCCGGTACCGGAGCAGAAGTACATTCTGGAGCTCAACCCCGACCACGCGCTGGTGAAGAAACTCGACACCATCGAAGACGAGGCGCTGTTCGGCGAGTGGGTCACCCTGCTGCACGAACAGGCCCAGCTGGCCGAGCAGGGCGGGCTGAATGATCCGGCGAGCTTCGTCTCCCGCATCAACCGCCTGCTGCTGCAAGCCTAAGCCGCAACTCCGATAACAAAAAGCCCACTGCATGCAGTGGGCTTTTTTGATCCCGCCGTGTGAGCGCGGCGAAAACAGCGGCAAGGGAGACGGCCAGCGCCTCTCTATTTACGGTATTCGTTGTTGTAGTTCTGGATCAGACGCCGGGTCACCTCGTGCTGGGGATCGGCAAACACCTTGAGGGTCTTGCCGCGCTCCACCACGCGCCCTTCATGCATCACCAGCACCTCGTCGCTGATGTGGCTGACGATGCCCAGATCGTTGGCCACCAGCACATAGCTGAGCCCCATGGTCTCCTGCATCTCCAGCAGCAGGTTGATGATCTGGGAGCGTACCGAGATATCCAGCGTGGAGAGCGCCTCATCGGCCACCACGATCTTGGGGTTGAGGATCAGCGCCCGCGCCAGCGCCACCCGCTGCTGCTGACCGGAGGAGAGCATCTGCGGGTAGAACAGGGCGTGATCCGGCAGCATCCCCACCATGCGCAGGGTCTGCACCACCTTCTCGCGGCGCTCCTCTTCACTCATTTCGGTGTTGAGGCGCAGCGGGGTTTCCAGGATCTGGCCGACCCGGATCTTGCGGTTCAGCGAGGTGTTGGGATCCTGAAAAATCATCCGCAGTAGTTTGCAGCGAGTCTGGTAATCACCGTGCACCATCAGCTGGCCGTCGATGGCGATGTCGCCGCTGGTGGGTTCGATCATGCCAGCCAGAATGCGGGCGAGGGTGCTCTTGCCGGAGCCCGCCTCGCCGACGATGGCCAGAGTCTGCCCAACTTCGAGGTCGAACGAGAGAGGTTTGATCGCCTCCACCGCCTGACGACGGAACAGACCGGTGCGGTTCTGGTAGGTTTTGCTAAGGCCTCTGACCTGCAACAGGGATGGCTCGATCACAAGCGGGGCTCCTTCATGGGGGCATTAACGGTCATCATTTTTTCGGCTCCTCCATGTTCAGCGGGAAGTGACAGCTGAACTGATGGCCCTTGATCTTGTTCATCAGCGGGGTCTGCACGCACTGCTTCTGGGCGTAGGGGCAGCGTGGCCCCAGACGGCAGCCGATGGGCAGGTGTTGCAGCGGCGGGATGACGCCGGGCAGGGTTTCGAGGCGCGACTTGTGGCGCACCAGCTTGTCAAAGTCGGGGATCGATTTGAGCAGCGCATCGGTATAGGGGTGATGCGGGGTCTCGAGGATCTGCTCCCGGGTGCCCACCTCCACCATCTGGCCGCAGTACATCACGTTGATGGTATCGGTCAGGTTGGCGATCGCTGCGATGTCGTTACTGATGATCAGGATGGTGGTGTTGCCCAGCTTGTTCATCTTGTCCAGCAGCCGCAGGATCTGGGAGTGGGTGGTGGATTCCATGGCGCTGGTGGGCTCATCGGCCACCAGCAGGCGCGGCTTGTTGGCAATGGCCATGGCGATCATCACCTTCTGGCACATGCCATCCGACAGCTCGTGGGGATAGGCGCGCATCACCTTGCGGTGATCCTTGACGCCGACCCGGTGCAGCAGGGCGATGGCCTTCTTCTTGCGCCACTGGAAGCGCTGCCAGAATTGCCCCTCGAACGAATCGGTCGGGATCGCCTCTTCCAGCTGGGTGCCGATCTCCTCGGAGGGGTCGAGACAGCTGATGGGATCCTGAAAAATCATGGCGATCTCGCGACCCATGATGCGGCGGCGCTCCTTGGGGGCCATGGTCAGCAGATCCATGTCGTTGAAGCGCATCCGGTCGGCACGTACCGTCCAGTTATCCTTCTCGATACCGACGATCACCTTGGCCACCAGACTCTTGCCTGAGCCGGATTCACCCACCAGACCGCGGATCTCCCCCTCGGTCAGGGTCAGGCTCACCTTGTCCACCGCCTTGACCTTGCCTTGCGGGGTGTCGATCTCGATGGTGAGATTGCGTATGTCGAGCAGAGGCATCAGTCATTCCCCTCTTTGAGTGCTTCACGAATGCCTTCACCAACTAAATTGGTGACCAGCACGCTAAACAGGATGGCGATGCCGGGCAGGGTGACGGTCCAGGGGGCGAGATAGATGAGGTCGCTCGAATCGGCCAGCATGGTGCCCCACTCCGGTTGAGGGGACTGAGCACCGAGGCCAAGAAAACCGACTGCCGAGATATCGAGGATGGCTGCCGACAAGGTGCGGGTGGTCTGGGCCACCAGGGTTTCGACGATGTTGGGCAAAATGGCCAGCCGCATGATCCTGAAGGGAGGCGAGCCATCGAGGCGGCTGGCGGTGATGTACTCCTTCTGCATCTCGGCATGCACTGCGTTGTAGGTGGCCCGGATAAAGGGCGGGATCAACGCGAGGGTAATGGCAATCAGGGTATTGCCAAAACCCGGCCCCATGATGGCGACCATGATGATGGCCATCAGCAGGGAGGGGATGGAGAGCAGGGTATCGAGCAGGTGGTGCAGCACGCTCGACTTGAGCCCCTTGCTCATGCCACCGAGGATGCCGATGGCGGAGCCCACCACCATGGCGATCACCACCACCACCAGCGCATAACCGAAGGTGAGCCGCGCCCCCACCACCAGCCGGGAGAGCATGTCGCGCCCCAGATCATCGGTGCCGAGGAAGTAGTCGATATTGCCGGTCGCCGCCCAGGAGGGGGCCAGCAGCAGCTTGTCGGCATGCTGTTCATCGATGCCGTAGGGGACGACCAGCGGCCCTACCAGCGTGATGAGCAGCAACAGCAAAAAGCACCAGAGCCCCGCCATGGCCAGCGGATTGCGGCTGTAGGAGGCCCACGTCTGCTCAAGGGGCGAGAGGATCTTGAGCTCGGGATAGATGTTCGATTTATCTTGCATAGGATACCTGGCTCCTGGTCACGCCATGAGCGCGTTCAATCTTGTTTGGCATACAACTCTTTGCGCCGTGCCGGATAGATAAGGGTGGTCAGCAACTCGGTGCTGACGCTGGTCAGGATCACGAAACTGGCGACCACCAGGGTGGCGCCACGAATGGCGGCGTAATCCTGCAGGGCGATGCTGCTGATGAGCCAGCGACCGATCCCGTGCCACTCGAACACCACCTCGGTGATCATGGCGGAGGTGAGCACGCTGCCCAGTTGCAGACCCAGCAGCGGCAGTACCGGCGGCAAGGCGTTCTTCAGACCATGGCGCCAGACGATCTGCGCCTTGGAAAGCCCCCGGCTCGCCGCCGCCTTGATGTAGTTCTGCTTCATCACGTCGATGAGGGAGCTGCGCACATGGCGGATCACCTCGGTGGTGGGCACCACCGCCAGCACCAGTGACGGGAGGATCAGGTGGCGCAGGGCATCGTGCAGCGCCGCTTGCCGCCAGGGCTCGTGGCTGAGCAGCACATCGATCACCGCGATGCCGGTGATGGGCGGCACGTCATAGAGCAGGCTGATCTGACCCGATGCGGGTAGCCAGCCAAGGTCTAGCGAAAAGAGCATCACTACCAGCAGCGCCAGCCAGAACACCGGCACCGCATAGCCGATCAGACCGGCGGTCATGATGGAGAGATCCAGCGTCTTGCCCTGTGACAGTGCCGCCAGGGTGCCAAGAGGGATCCCCACCAGCAGCGAGATGGCAAAGGCGGCCAGACAGAGGATCAGGGTCGCCGGGAAGTAGTGGCGGATCTCGTCCAGCACCGGCAGCCCGGAGACGCTGGATAGCCCCAGGTCCCCTGCAAAAATGCGGCGCAGGAAGTCGGGGTAGCCGCTCCAGAAGCTGATCTGATGGCCGATCAGCCGATAGTCCAGCAGATAGGCGACGAAGGTCAGCGCCAGCAGGGTGATGAGCAGCAGGTTGATGCGGCGCAAGGTGTATAGAAGCATGCTTACTCCCTGTGAGCCTGGTTGAAGGAGGTGCCGCCAAAGGGCATCAGCGTCAGCCCCTCGATGTCGCTGCGGCTGACCTGGGTACGCAAGGCGTGCGCCAGCGGGATCAGCGGCAGCTGTTCGTTAAGCAGGGTCTGGGCATAGTAGTAGTTGCGCAGCCGGAACGAGAGCTGGGGCGTGGTGACCGCATCATCCAGCAGCTGATCGAAGGCCGGGCTGCACCAGCGGCTGTAGTTGTTGCCCCGCTCCACCGCCGAGCAGCTCAGCAGCTGGCGGAAGAAGTTGTCCGGATCGGCGTTGTCGGCAATCCAGCCGGAGAGCAGGCTGTCGTACTGCCCCTTGGTGAGGCGGCCTTCGATCACCGGCCACTCCCGTTGCACGATCTTGAGCTTGATCCCGACCTTGGCCAGATCACTGCGGATCAGCTGGGCGGTCTTGACCGCATCGGGGTTGTAGGGGCGGGCGTCCGGTTGTACCAGCACCTGCATCTCGAACCCTTTTTCCAGTCCCGCTTCCTTGAGCAGCTGGCGCGCCCGTTTCAAGTCGGGCTTGCGCTCGGGCAGGCTGGGGTTGTAACCCCATGAGAGGGGGGGCAGCAGGCTGTTGGCGGGCAGGCCGGTATCGAAATAGACCGCCTGCAACAGGTTGTCGATATTGATGGCGCTGGCAATGGCTTGGCGAACCTTGACGTTGTTGAACGGCGGCTTGCGGGTATTGAGGGCCAAAAAGGCCACGTTCATCCCCGACTGGACCGAGAGGCTCAGCTCCGGATTTTGCTTGATCACCGAGAGCTGGCTGGCGGAAGGGGTGCTCATCACGTCGCACTCGCCGGTCAGCAGCTTGGCCAGCCGTTTGGCGGATTTGGGAGTGATGTCGTAGACCAGCTGTTCAATCTTGGCATCGCCGCCCCAGTAGCCGGGGTGGCGCAGATAGCGGATGAACTCGTTGTGGCGATACTCCTTGAAGCTGAACGGGCCGGTGCCGATGGGGCGGCTATCCAGCAGGGCTGGCGTGCCCGCCTGCAGCATCTGTTCGGCGTATTCGGCGGAGAGGATCACCGCATAGTCGCTGGCCAGGGTGGCGAGGAAGGAGGCGTTCGGCTGGTTCAGCTCGAATACCACCGTCTGCGGCCCCTTCTTGCTCACCCGCTTGATCAGCAGATCTTGCCCCAGGCTGTAGAAGTAGGGGTAATCGCCGCCGGAGACATTGTGGTAGGGGTGCTGCTCGTCAAGCTGGCGGGCATAGGTGAAGACCACGTCATCGGCATTGAAGGTGCGGGTGGGCTTGAACCAGGGGGTATGGTGAAACGTCACCCCCTTGCGCAGAGTCAAGGTATAGGTGAGGCCATCCTCGCTGATCTGCCAGTTGGTGGCGAGCGCCGGCTCCAGCGCCAGGGTGTTGGGGTTCACCTCCAGCAGGCGGTCGTAGAGCGGACGGGCACTGGCATCCAGTGTCACCCCGGAGTTGGAAACATGGGGATTGAAGGAGAGGGGTGAGCCCTCAGCACAATAGATGAGTCCGGTTTTGGAGGCCTCGGGTTGCTTCTGGCAGCCGGTGACCAGCACCAGCAGACCCAGCAGCAAGGGTGTGAGCATTCTCATTGTTGAACCATGTTCTTATAGGGGCTTTGTACGCACGTTTTGATACAAATGTGCCAGCGCGAAGGCTGGCGTGTTGCTGGCGTCGGCATCAACTGCGCTCCTTCACTCTTGTTCTGCATCGTTATCGCCATCCAGCAGCTGATACTTGCGTAGCATGCCACGGAACTGGTGATAGCTTAAGGCCAGCAGTTGAGCGGCTTTGCGCTGATTATACTGGGATTGCTGCATCGCTTGCTTGAGTAAATTAATCTCGTATTCCGCCACCGCCTGCTTGAGATCGAGCGGCAGGGTGAGGGGGGATGCGGATTGTACCTCGCTTCGGGCCTCTTGCGCAGGTTGCGTAGCCTGTGGTCGCCAGGGTGAATCAAACGGGTTGATCACCAGGGTCGAGAGCGGCAGCTGGGGATTGCCCTGACGGTAGATGCTGCGCTCCACCACGTTCTTCAGCTCCCGCACGTTGCCCGGCCAGTGGTAATCAAGCAGTAACTGGGTTGCTTTACGCGAGAAACCGGCAAACAGCGGATAGCCCAGCTCCCGGGTCATGCTGTGGGCGAAGTGCTCCGCCAGCATCAGGATATCTTCCCGCCGCTCCCGCAAGGGGGGGAGGGTGATCACATCAAACGCGAGCCGGTCGAGCAGATCGTGGCGAAACTGCCCCTTGTCGGCGAGCGCAGGGAGATCCTCGTTGGTGGCGCAGACCAGCCGCACATCCACCTTGAGGGGCTTGGCCCCGCCCACCCGCTCGAACTCGCCATATTCGATGACCCGCAGCAGCTTCTCCTGCACCCGGGCGCTGGTGGTGGCCAGCTCGTCGAGGAACAGGGTGCCGCCATCGGCCCGCTCGAAGCGGCCCTGATGGCGCTTGGCCGCGCCGGTAAACGAACCCGCCTCGTGACCGAACAGCTCGGTCTCCAGCAGGCTCTCGCTCAGGGTGGCGCAGTTGATGGTGACAAAGCTTTGATCCCAGCGCGCCGAGAGATAATGTAGGCGGTGGGCGATCAGCTCCTTGCCCGTCCCCCGCTCACCGATGATCAGCACGGGTTTGCGCAGCGGGGCGAGCCGTGAGGCCTGCTCAATGATCTCGAGAAATGCGTTGGATTCCCCCAGCAGGCTTTCCGTGGCCGTGGTCATAGTGATCCCTGTCAGTTGTAAAAGCTGGTCAATCTTACCAAAAGTTGGTGAATTTAATCATCACTTGCGCGAGGTATCTTGCAATCCAGCCATTCTGCCCCATATAAATCAACAAGTTAAATTTTGTTCCAGATTGGCACACAAGTTGCCATTGTCAATGGAGAAACAACGCCATGCCAATAACAGGAGTGCAATCATGAGTATTTTTTCCCGTCTGGCCGACATCATCAATTCCAACCTGACGGCCCTGCTCGACAAGGCAGAAGATCCCCAGAAGATGGTGCGCCTGATCATCCAGGAGATGGAAGACGAGCTGGTCAAGGAGCGTTCCAATCTGGCCCGCTTCCTCGCCAGCCAGAAAGAGATTGGCCGTCAGGTCGCCCGTCATCAGGAGCGGGTCGATGAGTGGCAGGCCAAGGCCGAGCTGGCCCTGACCAAGGGGCGTGAAGATTTGGCCCGCGCAGCCCTTATCGAGAAGAAGAAACAGACCGAGTTGTCAGAGACCCTCTACCGCGAGCAGCAGGCGGTCGACAGCGGCATCGAGAAGCTGGCTGAAGAGATCCGCCAGCTCGAAGCCAAGCTGGAAGATGCCCGCGCCCGTCAAAAGGCGATGGCCATTCGCACCGAAGCGGCCAGCAGCCGTCTCAATGTGCAGAGCCAGGTAGCCCGTGGCGAGAGCCAGGCGGTGGTGAGCAAGTTCGAGCGGATGGAGCGTCGTATCGACGAAATGGAAGCGCGCGCCGATCTGGGTCAGTCCGACAAGGCGCTGGCGCAGCAGTTTGCCGAGCTGGAAGTGGACGATCAGATAAGCAAAGAGCTGGAAGCCATGCGCCAGAAGCTGGGCCAGGGCGACAGCAAGAGCGAAGGTAAACAGGGGGAGTAACAGATGGAAGATCTGCTGGGCGTATTGATGGTTCCCATGGTGGTCTTCATGGTGGTGGTGGCCCCCATCTGGCTGGTGCTGCACTACCGTGCCAAGGGGCGGATTGGCGCCGGTCTTGCCGATAGCGAGCGGGAACAGCTGCAAGGGTTGCTGGCCCGCACCGAGAAGATGCAGGAGCGGGTTGGCGCGCTGGAATCGATTCTGGATGCGGAAGTACCCGGTTGGAGGAACAAGGTATGAGCAGTGTCAGTCGTGAAGGGCGTAACCTCTATCGCGATCCCCAGCGCGGCAAGATAGCCGGGATCTGTGCCGGTTTGGCAGAGTACTTCGGGGTAGAGACCTGGATCGTGCGGCTGCTCGCCATCAGTGGCCTTATCTTCGCCGGTTTCATCACCTTCACCGCCTATATCGCCGCCTGGTTCTTGCTCGATAAAAAGCCGGTCACCCTCTATTCGCAAGAGGATGCCGACTTTGCCGAGGTGCGGATGAAGGCGCGCAGCTGGCAGGCAGGTGTCACCCCTCATCAGGCGCTGGGCCGTATCGCGCAGGAACTTGACGCGCTGGAGCCGAGAGTTCAGCGGATCGAGAAGCTGGTGACCTCCAGAGAGTTCACCCTGCAGCGGGAATTTCGCAAGCTGTAGTGCCTGTCGAAAGTGCCTGCTGAAGCACCCAATGTCGATGGTGGAGTCTTTTGTGATGCGCCACCATCGACACCAACTATCCAGACGTGGATAAGTGGTCGACCTATCGCACGGCCAAACACGCCGGATGCAACCACCAAGGGAGAACGGATCAAGCCTTGATACTCAATAAACTGGAACAGAAGTTGACTCGCCTGCAACACAAGGCGAACGACGTGGTGAACCGGGTGCGGGATCGCCATATCCGGCTGGCGGTGACCGGCCTCTCGCGCAGCGGCAAGACCGCCTTTATCACGGCGCTGGTCAACCAGCTGGAACATGCGGCCATCGATGGCCGTTTGCCGTTGTGGGATGCCCTGCGTCAGGGGCGCATCCTCGGCGCCCGCCGGGTGCCGCAGCTCAATGCCCATATTCCCACCTTTGCCTACGAACGTGGCCTCGACTCCCTGTTTGGCGATCCACCGGCCTGGCCCGAGCCCACCCGCGGCGTGGCCGAGGTTCGCCTCGAAATTCGCTATCGCACCCGTCATCCCCTGCGCAAGCATCTGGGGGAGATCTCCACCCTCTACGTGGATCTGGTGGACTACCCCGGGGAGTGGCTGCTCGACTTGCCGCTCCTTGAGATGAACTACGAGCAGTGGAGTGAACAGGTGCGTGAGCAGCTGCGTCGCCCAGAGCTGCAAGCACTCGCCGCCAGCTGGCTGACACCCGGGTGGCAGGCCGATCAGCGCTTCGAAGAGCGGCCGGTGGCTGAGCTGGCCGAGCGTTACACCGCCTATCTTCATGCCTGCAAACAGGAGCTGGGATTGCACCTCATTCAGCCCGGCCGCTTCGTCTTGCCGGGGGAGTATGCCGGTGCCCCCATGCTGCAATTTGTCCCCTGGGTGTGGGAGATGCCTGCCAGCGAACCCGCCGATGGCACCCTCTACGCCACCCTCAAGCAGCGCTTCGAGCAGTACAAGCAGCATCTGGTGCAGGGTTTTTATCAGCAGCACTTTGCCGGCTTTGATCGCCAGATCGTGCTGGTGGACTGCCTGCAGCCCCTCAATGCCGGGGCAGCCAGCTTTGGCGACATGCAGCAGGCCATCGCCCGCATCATGGAGAGCTTTGCCTATGGCAAGAGCAACTGGTGGCGGCGGCTCTTTTCGCCGCGCATCGACAAGCTGCTGTTTGTGGCGAGCAAGGCCGATCACGTCACCCCCGAACAGCATGCGCCCATGGTCTCCCTGCTCCAGCATCTGGTGCGCAGCGGCCGCGGGCAGGCCCGTTTTGAGGGGATCACCACAGAGTGTCTGGCGCTCGCCGCTATCAAGGCGACCGAAGTGGGCAAGGGGGTGGCCAATGGCCGCGAGTTCCCCGCCATCCGTGGCACCAGCCTGAGCGGTGAATCGCTGCTGCTGTTCCCGGGGGAGGTGCCACCCCATATTCCCCCTGCGCAGTGGTGGAACAGTCAGGGCTTTGATTTTCAGGCGTTTCGTCCCATGCCCATGAGCGCCCATCAGGCGCTGCCCCATATCCGGCTCGATGCGGCGCTGGAGTTTCTGCTCGGGGATCACCTCGAATAACGGTGTGCGGCTCGGGGTTGTTTCCTGCGCTGCACACAGGAGACTGTTTTCAGGAGAACAAGGCGATGAACGATCAGATAAAAGAGCGGCCGCCGCTGCAGGGCAAGGTGATCCTTGAGCCTACCTTGACGGTGGCCAGTAACGAGCGACCGCCCGCACCGGCCCAGCGGCTGGAGGAGGCGAGCTTCGAGCGGCTCGACGAGCTGGACGATTTGACCGAGGTGGAGAGCACCCTCGTCATCAAACCGCGCCGCCGCCATCGGCTGCTGGCGTGGGGGCTGGGGGCGGTCGGTCTGCTCTCGTTGGGGCAATATGGCGCCTTTCTTTACGATCAATTCCTCACCACCCCGCTCTGGGGCAGCGCCTGGCTGGCAGCCTCAGCGCTGGTGGCGGCGGGGACTGCCAGCGTGGTGGGGCGCGAGTGGTTGCGACTGCGTACCCTCAAGCGGCGTCAGGATGTGCGCTCGCGGGCAGAAGATCTGCTGGCCCATCAGGGAGTCGGGCAGGGGCAGGCCTTTTGCGAAGGGTTGGCGGTCAAAAGTGGCGACAAGGGGCGCGAGGGGTATCAAACCTGGCTGGCCCAGCTCGACGAGAGCCACAGCGATCGGGAGGTGCTGACCCTCTACAGTCAGCTGGTACTCGGCGAGCGCGACAAGCTGGCACAGGCGCGGGTGGCCAAATGGTCGGGGGAGGCCGCGGTGTTGGTGGCGCTGAGCCCGCTCGCTACCGTCGACATGATGCTGATGCTGTGGCGCAACCTGCGGATGATCGAGGATATCGCCGATGTCTACGCCATCGAGCTTGGCTACTGGAGCCGCATTCGCCTCATTCGTCAGGTGTTTCGCAACATGCTCTACGCCGGTGCCACCGAGCTGGTGACCGAGGTGGGGATGGATCTGCTGGGCGCCGAGCTTACCGCCAAGCTCTCCGCCCGTGCGGCACAAGGGGTGGGGGCGGGGCTGCTCACCGCCCGCCTTGGCCTGCGCACCATAGAGGCGTGCCGCCCGCTGCCCTGGTGTGCGGACGAGAAACCGAAACTCGGTGAGCTGCGCAAGCGGCTGATCGGCCAGCTGGCGGGGTATCTCAATAAATCCTGATAGCCCTATCTGCACCTTGCTGCGATGACCCATGCCCCTGTCGTGCTCGCCAAGCCGCAGGGGCATGGTTTTAATCGTCAGATCATTGAGTTGGCAGCATGGCCCGACTTTGGCGAGGCGCCTGTTTACGGTTAAGCTGGCAGTCAATCGTATCAATCACACCAATCGTACCAATCGGCAAGGATGCCCGATGAACTTTACCTTTCGCCAGATCCGTTATTTTGTGGCCGTGGCCGACAGCTTTTCAGTGAGTCGCGCCGCCGCCGAGCTGCATATCTCCCAGTCGGCGGTCACCAGCGCCATTCGCGAGCTGGAGACCGAGCTGGGTGCCCCGCTATTCGAGCGCAACCCGCGCGGCGTCACCCTCACCACTCAGGGGCACCAGTTTTTGCTCCACGCCCGCCGCATTCTCGGCGCCATGACCGAGGCGAGCCACTCCCTCAAAGCAGTCGCTCAACAGGATCAAGGGCGACTCACCATTGGCGTGACCACCTTGGTGGCGGGTTACTACCTGTCGGAGGCGCTTGGCCGTTTTCGCCGCGCCTTTCCGGCGGTACAGATCGAGGTGAAGGAGGATGAACAGCCTTTTCTGGAGCACCAGATCGTCAACGGTGAGGTGGATGTGGGGATCCTGATGACCAACCGCACCATCCGGCAAGAGGCGTTCGATACCGAGCTGCTGACCCGCTCGCCGCTGCGGCTCTGGCTGGCCGCCAACCACCCGCTCTGCGCCGAGTCGACCCTCTCCCTGACGGCACTGGGGGAGGAGCCGATGATCTCGCTGACCGCCGATCAGCTCGATCAGATCATCGGTGGCGGCCTGCGCCGCTACGGCATCTCTCCTCGCATCGTGCTGCGCACCGCGTCGGTGGAGGCGGTGCGCAGTCTGGTGGCGAGCCAGCTCGGGGTTGCCCTGTTGCCCGATTTTGCCTATCGCCCCTGGTCGCTGGAACAGGAGCGGGTCGAGGCGCGCCCCATCAAGGAGCCCATTCCCGCCATCGATATCGGGCTGGTGTGGCGCCGTGGTTCTCGGCTGGATTGGACGGCGCGGGAATTTATCGATATCGCGCGGGATCAGAGCCGGTTGCGGGCCCGTCAGGCGCTCCCTCGCTAGCCATCTCTTGCGGGGTTGCCACTAAAATTCAGATTCATCTGCACTCGATATCGATTTAGCTGATACCTAAGCCACCAAAAATTGAAATATTCATCGTATTGCCACTCCCCTAAGCTCATTGCTGGTTAACAGGATGTTAACGCCCATGGCGGCGTTCCTTCACCTGATGCAAGTCAACACAATGCAAGGAGTGCATGATGAAATTGACCCCTCTGATGCTGGCTCTTGTGCCGGCGCTGCTGGCAGGCCAGACCCAGGCTGCCCCGACCGAGCTCGGCAAGGGTGAAGGCCAGCTCAATATCGTGGCCTGGGCGGGCTACGTCGAACGTGGCGAGACCGACAAGAACTACGACTGGGTGACCGGCTTCGAAAAAGAGACCGGCTGCAAGGTGAGCGTCAAGACGGCAGCCACCTCGGACGAGATGGTGGCGCTGATGAACGAGGGGGGCTTCGATCTGGTGACCGCCTCCGGCGATGCCAGTCTGCGCCTTATTGCTGGTGGCAAGGTGCAGCCGCTCAATCTGGCGCTCATTCCGAGCTACAGCAAGATTGATCCCCGGCTGCAAAATGCCCCCTGGCACACGGTGGATGGCAAGCACTACGGTGTGCCCTACCAGTGGGGCGGCAATATCCTGATGTACAACACCAAGGTGTTCCCCAAGGCACCGGACTCCTGGAACGTGGTGTTCGAGGAGCAGACCCTGGCGGATGGCAAGTCCAACAAGGGACGGGTGCAAGCCTTTGACGGCCCGATCCACATCGCTGATGCCGCCCTCTATCTGATGACCCATCAGCCCGCGCTGGGCATCAAAGATCCTTACGAGCTGAACGAGGATCAGTACAAGGCCTCCCTCGATCTGCTGCGCAAGCAGCGCCAGCTGGTGGGACGCTACTGGCATGATGCCTTCGTCCAAATCGATGACTTCAAGAATGAAGGGGTGGTTGCCTCCGGCTCCTGGCCGTTCCAGGCCAATACCCTGATCGCCGACAAGCAACCTATCGCCACCACTGTGCCCAAAGAGGGTGTCACCGGTTGGGCCGATACCAGCATGGTGCACAGCGATGCCAAGAACCTCACCTGCGCTTACAAGTGGCTGGAGCACTCCCTGAACAACAAGCTGCAGGGGGATCTCGCCTCCTGGTTTGGCTCGGTGCCTGTGGTGCCTGCCGCCTGCGAGGGCAATGCCCTGCTGGGCCCGACCGGGTGCAAAACCAACGGTATCGACAACTTCGATCGGGTTCGTTTCTGGCGCACTCCGGTCTCCCAGTGCAAGAGCCAGGGAACTTGCGTGCCCTATTACCGCTGGGTTTCCGACTATATCGCCATTCTGGGCGGTCGCTAAGGCAGGTTGAGCAAGGTGGTCGCAACGGCTGCCATCTTACCAACGGCAGGGGAGTTGCACCTCCTCTGCACAACCACCCAAACCGGATAACCAATGGGCCGGACAGGAGTCCGGCCCATCCCAGCACAGACAAGGACGCCCCATGAACGCCGTACAATTTGACCGGGTCAGTCGCCACTATGGCGAGGTGAAGGCGGTCGATGACATCTCTTTCCAGATCCCCTCCGGGGAATTCTTTACCCTGCTGGGGCCGAGCGGTTCCGGCAAAACCACCTGCCTGCGGATGATCGCGGGCTTCGAGTACCCGAGCGATGGGGAGATCCGCCTGTTTGGCGAACCCTGCTCCACCGTGCCGCCCTATGATCGCAACCTCAACACGGTGTTTCAGGACTATGCCCTGTTTCCCAACATGGATGTGCGCGACAACATCGGCTATGGCCTGATGCTCAAGGGGGTCGCCAAGGCCGAGCGCTACCGCAAGGTGGACGAGATGCTGGAGCTGGTGCGGCTGCCCGGCGTCGGCAAACGTCGCCCAAGCCAGCTCTCCGGCGGCCAGCGCCAGCGCATCGCCATCGCCCGGGCCCTCATCAACCAGCCACGCATCCTGCTGCTGGACGAGCCGCTGGGGGCCCTCGATCTCAAGCTGCGCGAGCAGATGCAGCTTGAGCTCAAGGCGCTGCAACGCCAGCTTGGCATCACCTTTATCTTCGTCACCCACGATCAGCAGGAGGCGCTCTCCATGAGCGACCGGATCTGCATCTTCAGTCAGGGCAAGATCGAGCAGATCGCCGCGCCAGATACCATCTACGACGCCCCGGCGACGCCGTTTGTGGCCCGCTTCGTCGGCACCGTCAATCTGTTCGAAGGAGAGCAGGCCAGACGGCTGTGCGGCGACGGCAGCCAGATGATGGTGCGCCCGGAGCGGATCCGGCTCAGTGAGGCGGGTACGCCGGGCTGGTCGGGGGAGATCCGCGAAGTGGAGTATCTGGGCCCCTTCGTCCGTTATCGGGTCAGCCTCGGGGAGCAGATCGAGATCATCGTCAACCATCCCAATGAGGGGCAGGCCCGCCTGAGCCGTGGTACCCAGGTCAGCCTCAGCTGGCCGGAGCAGGCCATCCATCGCCTGAGCGCCACTCATCAAGGGGCGCAGCCATGAGTGCCCCTCACAGTGCGAGTCTTGCCATGAACCATCAGCCCGACCCTGCCCGTTTCAGGCCGCTGCGGCGCCTCTCGACCCTGCTCTATGGCCGACCCGGCCTGCTGCTGGCGATCCTGCTGGGGCCGCCGCTGCTGTGGCTCGGCATCATCTATGTCGGCTCCTTGCTGATGCTGCTCTCCAACTCCCTGTTCGGGCTGGATGAGTTCAGCGGTCAGGTGCGCCACGAGCTGGGGCTGCAAAACTTTGTCGCCCTGCTGCGGCCGGAGAATCTCGATGTGATCGGTCGCACCGTCGGCATGTCGCTGCTGGTGACCCTGGCCTGCGCCCTGCTCGGTTTTCCGGTTGCCTACTACATGGCGCGCTACACCAGTGGCAAGACCCGGGCGCTGTTCTATGTGGGGATCATGTTGCCGCTCTGGTCCAGCTATCTGGTGCGGGTCTATGCCTGGAAGCTGATCCTGGCCAAGGAGGGTGTCATCAGTTGGTTGGCGCACAGTATGGGGCTGGAGTGGCTGCTTGATGCCATCCTCTCGCTACCTGTGATTGGGGGCCCGTCGCTCTCTTTTTCGCGGCTTGGCACCTTTATCGTGTTCGTCTACGTCTGGCTGCCCTTCATGATCCTGCCCATTCAGGCGGCAGTGGAGCGTATTCCGCGCTCCCTCCTGGAGGCGAGTAGCGATCTGGGGGCGACACCCGCCCAGACTTTTCGCAATCTGATCCTGCCGCTGGCGTTGCCCGGTGTGGTGGCGGGCTCCATCTTCACCTTCTCGCTGACCCTCGGTGATTACATCATCCCCGGCATCATCGGCAACTCGACCATGTATATCGGTCAGGTGGTCTACATGCAGCAGGGAACGGCGGGCAATCTGCCCTTCGCAGCCGCCTTCTCGCTGGTGCCAATCCTCATCATCGCCATCTATCTGGCGATTGCGAAACGACTGGGGGCTTTTGATGCGCTTTGACCCTATCGCTTTGAACCGGCAGCAAGGAGGCCGTCATGTCAGCTAGCTCAGTGATCAGTCAGGGACAGCGCCCTTCGGGCCTGCTCAAGTACGCCGCCATCGGCGGGCTGTTGTTCCTGCACTTTCCCATTCTGTTTATCTTCCTCTACGCCTTCACCAGCGAGAGCAAGAGTTACCAGTTTCCGCCCCCCGGGCTCACCCTCAAATGGTTCGAGGTGACCCTCAATCGTCCCGATGTGTGGCGTGCCATCCAGTTGTCGCTGGAGGTAGCGGGGCTGGCGACACTGGTGGCCATGATCCTCGGCACTCTGGCGGCAGGGGCCATTGTCCGCAGCCGCTTCTTCGGTCAGGAGGTT
Organism: Aeromonas sp. QDB62; assembly: GCF_027705695.1. Taxonomy (NCBI): domain Bacteria; kingdom Pseudomonadati; phylum Pseudomonadota; class Gammaproteobacteria; order Aeromonadales; family Aeromonadaceae; genus Aeromonas; species Aeromonas sp. QDB62. The sequence goes on from NZ_JAPDCD010000019.1 coordinate 22,856, forward strand.
GTGTCACTGCTGCTGGTGCTGCCCATCGCGCTGCCCGGCATCGTCACTGGTATCGCGCTGCGCTCGGCCTACGGCTTGATGGAGATCCCGTTCAGCTTCTGGACCATCGTTATCGGCCACGCCACCTTTTGCGTGGTGGTGGTCTACAACAATGCGCTGGCCCGTTTTCGCCGCACCAACCAGAGCCTCATCGAGGCGTCGATGGATCTCGGGGCCGACGGCTTCCAGACCCTGCGCTACGTGATCCTGCCCAATCTGGCCACGGCGCTGCTGGCGGGGGGCATGCTGGCCTTTGCCCTGAGCTTTGACGAGGTGATCGTCACCACCTTCACGGCGGGCCAGCAGACCACGCTGCCCATCTGGATGTATCAGGAGCTGATCCGCCCCCGAGACAGGCCGGTCACCAATGTGGTGGCCCTCATCATAGTGGCCTTCACCACTATCCCCATTTTGCTTGCCTACTACCTCACTCGCGACACCCATGATGTCGCTGGCAGTGGCAAATAATGACTCAACGCGTGCGCAAGGATGCAACCATGAAACTCTCTACCCAACTCTTGATTGATGGTCAGTTTGTGACCGGCGAGGGGCAGGCCGAACCGATTCTCAACCCGGCCAACGGCGAGCAGATCGCCGCCGTGCCGGAAGCTTCGTTCGAACAGGTGAACCGGGCGGTGAACGGTGCCCAGCGCGCCTTCGCCCAGTGGAGCCGCACCACCCCGGCCCAGCGCAGCAACCTGCTGCTGCGTCTGGCGGATCTCGTCGAGCACCACGCCGAGGAGTTCGCGGCGCTCGAATCCCTCAACTGCGGCAAACCCTATCTGGCAGTGCTCAACGACGAGCTGCCCGCGGTGGTGGACTGCTTCCGCTTCTTTGCCGGGGCGGCTCGCTGCCTGCAAGGGCCGCTGGCGGGGGAGTATATCGAGGGGCACACCAGCATGATCCGCCGTGATCCCATCGGGGTGGTGGGCAGTATCGCCCCCTGGAACTATCCGCTGATGATGGCGGCATGGAAGATGGCGCCGGTGCTGGCGGCGGGCAATACGGTGGTGCTCAAACCCTCCGAGCAGACCCCGCTCACCGCCCTGCGCCTTGCCGAGCTGGCCAGCGAGATCTTCCCGCGCGGTGTCATTAACGTCATCTGCGGGCGAGGCGAGAGCGTGGGGGCGCCGCTGGTGGAGCACCCGCTGGTGCGGATGGTGTCGCTCACCGGCGATATCGCCACCGGCCAGAAGATCCTGCAAAGCGCCGCCCGCACCATGAAGCGCACCCACCTTGAACTGGGGGGCAAGGCGCCGGTGATCATCTTCGACGATGCGGATCTGGAGGCGGTGGTGGCGGGCATTCGCACCTTCGGTTTCTACAATGCAGGGCAAGATTGCACCGCCGCCTGCCGTATCTATGCCCAGGGCAAGATCTACGACAAGTTCGTCGCTGCCATGACCGATGCGGTGGCCTCCATCAAGGTGGGCAGCCAGTACGAGGAGGGGGTCGAGATGGGGCCGCTCATCTCGGACAGACAGCGCAACCGGGTCGCCAGCTTTGTCGAGCGGGCTCAGAGCAGCGGTCATGTGGAGGTGACGGCGGGCGGCAAGATCCGCCCCGGCAACGGCTTCTTCTTCGAGCCGACCCTGATTGTCGGGGCTCGGCAGGAGGATGAGATCGTGCGGCGCGAGGTGTTCGGTCCCGTGGTGTCGGTGACCCGTTTCAGCGACGCCGAGCAGGTGGTGCAGTGGGCCAACGACTCGGACTATGGTCTCGCCTCGTCGGTCTGGACCAAGGATTTGAGTCTCGCCAGCAAGGTGGCCAGCCACCTGCAATATGGCTGCACCTGGATCAACACCCACTTCATGCTCACCTCCGAGATGCCCCACGGCGGCATGAAGATGTCGGGCTACGGCAAGGATCTCTCCCTCTATGCGCTGGAGGATTACACGGTGCCGCGCCATATCATGGTCAAGTTGTAGTGGGGATTGGTTAGCGGGTTGTCACAATTTATTTACAACTATTTCCGGCAGCCGACTCATGGGTCGGCTGCTTTTTTTGTTGCCATTTCGTTACAGTGAAACCGTGATGAAACGGCAAGGCGCCTTGATGTGGCGCCAGAGGATGGAACCGCTATGGCAACCTGTTATACCGCACACCAGCCGGATGCTGACGGGGTGATCCACTACAGCAACGAGGAGCATGACACCTGGCAGATCCTGATCGAACGCCAGTTCGCCGCTCTTGCTGGCAAGGGGTGTAACGAGTATCTGGCCGGTCTCGACAGGCTGGGATTGCCCCGTGATCGCATCCCCCAGCTGGCCGAGATCAACGCCGTCTTGCAGCCTGCGACCGGCTGGTCGGTGGCGGCAGTGCCAGCGCTCATCTCGTTCGATCGCTTCTTCGCCCTGCTGGCCAATCGCCAGTTTCCGGTGGCGACCTTTATCCGGCGGCGGGACGAGCTCGACTACCTGCAGGAGCCCGATATCTTTCACGAGATCTTCGGCCACTGCGCCATGCTGACCAATCCGGCCTTTGCCCACTTCACCCACCTTTACGGCCAGTTGGGGCAGCAGGTGAGCAAGGAGCAGCGGGTCTTTCTGGCGCGGCTCTACTGGTTCACTGTGGAGTTTGGCCTCTTGGCGACACCTGACGGGCTGCGGATCTACGGCGGCGGCATTCTCTCCTCTATCGGCGAGACCGCCTATGCCCTCTCCGGCCAGCCGCTACTGCAACCCTTCGATCTGTTGACCGTGCTGCGCACTCCCTATCGTATCGACATCATGCAGCCCACCTATTTTGTGCTGCCGAGTCTCGATCATCTCTACCAGCTGACCGGGGAGGAGATCATGGCTGCTCTGGCCGAGGCCAGTCGGCTTGGCCTCTATCCGCCGCGCTTTGAGGTTGCCAGCGGCAAGCAGGCGAGCTGACCACAGGCAAACAACCCTATTTCATATTCATTAATTTTTCATTAATTCAAGCAGGAGTAACCCATGTCCGAACTGGCCAGCCAGCAGTGTGAAGCGTGCCGCGCCGATGCCCCCAAGGTGAGCGATGAGGAGCTGCGCGAGTTGATGCAGCTTATTCCCGACTGGCAGCCACTGGTGGTGGAGGGGGCGCTGCAACTGCGGCGGGAATTTACTTTTCGCAACTTCAAGGAGGCGCTGGCCTTTACCAACCGCCTAGGGGAACTGGCGGAGGCGGAGTTTCACCATCCGGCCATTCTGACCGAGTGGGGTAAGGTGACCGTCAGCTGGTGGACTCACAAGATCGGCGGATTACACCGCAACGACTTCATCATGGCAGCACGTACCGATCAATTGCCCAGATAAGTTGAGAGCAGGTTGAGGCGGATCATCCCTCTTCCTGCATCTCTGACCGAGTGGGGCAAGGTGACCGTCAGCTGGTGGACCCACAAGATTGGCGGCTTGCACCGCAACGACTTCATTATGGCGGCGCGCACGGATCAATTAATCAGCTGACGATGTGCGCAAACCGTGACTCGTGCTGGTTTGGGCCTGCCTGCGAAAGCGGGGCGGGCCCGCATTTTTATGGGCTGGCGCTCGCACTGGGGGGATCGAGACTGTATTATCCGCTCATTCATAGAGTTAGCTAGGAAGTGTGTCCCGAATGCGTCTTGAAGTCAGCTGTGAAGACCGCCTGGGCCTGACCCGGGAACTGCTCGACCGCCTGGTGGAGCACAATATCGATCTGCGCGGCATCGAAATCGATACCTCAGGCATCATCTATCTCAACTTTCCCGAGCTGGAGTTCAGTGATTTTCAGCACCTGATGCCGGAGATCCGCCGCATTCCCGGCGTCTACGACGTCAAGACCATCCCCTACATGCCCTCCGAGCGAGAGCACCACGAAATTGAGGCGCTGCTCAAGGCGCTGCCGGATCTGGTCTTCTCCCTCGACAGCAAGGGTAAGGTGACCCAGGCCAACCAGTCGGCCCTCACCACCCTCGGCTTGCCGGTGGAGGAGGTGCGCGGTGTGGCGCTCGGTTCGCTGGTCAAGGGCTTTTCCTTCACTCGCTGGCTGGAGGCGAGCGAGATCAAGCCGCAGACCTGCAAGCTCAGTTTCAATGGCGAAGAGTATCTCGCTGACCTGATGCCGCTGTTCGTGGCAGAAGCTCGCGGCAAGCAGGCGCTGGCCGGAGCCGTGGTGGTGCTCAAATCTGCCCGTCGGGTCGGCCTGCACTTCAGCGCGCTTCATGCGGTGGAAGTGGGGGGCTTCGAGCATCTGCAGGCCGAGAGCCCCAAGATGAAAGAGGTGCTGTCGCAAGCACGCAAACTGGCGATGCAGGACGCGCCGCTGCTGATCGTCGGCGAGACCGGCACCGGCAAGGAGCTGCTGGCCCGCGCCTGTCACGGTGCCAGCCTGCGCTCCAGCCACCCCTTTATGGCCCTCAACTGCGCGGCCATGCCCGATAACGTGGCCGAGAGCGAGCTGTTTGGCTATGCCCCCGGCGCCTTTGGCAACAACACCGAGGGCAAGCGCGGCGTGCTGGAGCTGGCCAGCGGCGGTACCCTGATGCTGGATGAGATCGGCGACATGTCTCCTCATCTGCAGACCAAGTTTTTGCGGGTGCTGCAGGATGGGGTATTTCGCCGGGTCGGTGACGAGCAGGAGGTGAAGGTCAACGTGCGTTTCATCTGTACCACCCAGAAGCAGTTGCTGGATCTGGTGCACGAGGGAACCTTCCGCGAGGATCTCTACTACCGCCTCAACGTGCTGAGTCTGGCACTGCCCCCCCTGCGCGAGCGCAAGGCGGACATCATGGTGCTGGCCCAGCAGTTTGTCTCCCGCTTTGCCAGCGAATTGCAGCGGCCCCGTCCGCGCTTTACCCGCAACATGGCCGACTACCTGACCGCTTACCGCTGGCCGGGCAACGTGCGCCAGCTGCGCAACTGCCTCTATCGCGCCATGACCCTGCTGGAAGGGGATGAGCTGGGGCCCGAGCAGATCGATCTGCCGGTGGCGGCCGATACCGCGCCGCTTATCGACGAGTGGTTTGAAGGGGATCTGGACGATGCGGTGAAGCGCTTCGAGAGCCAGCTGCTGGCCCGGCTCTATCCCGCCTTCCCGTCAACGCGCCAGCTGGCCAAGCGCCTGGGCGTGTCGCATACCGCCATCGCCAACAAGCTGCGGGAATATGGCATCAGCAAGAAGTGAGCTCGCGCTTGATGCCTGCTATCACAGAGCCCGTCACCAGACGGGCTCTTGCGTTTATTGACACTGCGCCCGAAAACGAGGGCAGGGGAGAGTTGTCAGAGCAGCATAAGCCACCTTACTATCAGGGTTCATTTACCCGAACCGCAGTGCCACTGCTGCGGTATTGTCAAGGCGGCCAGTATCTGATCATGCTGTTACTCGTTTCCCCCCGTCCCCTTGCTCGTCTGGCGCTCCTGTTGGTGGCGTTCGGGCTGCTGTTGCCCCGCGCACTGGCGGAAACGGCGGCGGAGAGCCGGGCGATGGCCGTCAGAGAGCTGGTGCTCGATATTCTGAGCTATACCCGCTGGCCCACCGAACCTGCGGTGCTGCGCCTGTGCGTGGCGGCGCCGACCGAATATGCCGGCGCCCTCTTTACCATCGATCGTCAGGCCAATGGCCGCACCGTTCAGGTCAATCGTTACGAGGCGAGCGACCCCGCGATCAGCGACAACTGCGATGTGCTCTATCTGGGGGTACTCGATGAACCGACCCGGCTTGCGCTGTTTGCCCGCTTGCAGGGCCACCCTGTGCTCAGCATCAGCGAATACAACCACGACTGCTCTACCAGCTCGGTGTTCTGTCTGCAGGCCTCGCCGCAGAGTGAACGGGTGCGCTTTAACGTCAACCTCGATGCCCTGGCGCTCAGTGGCGTGCGGGTGCATCCCGCCGTGCTCAAGCTGGCCCATGCCGACAAGGGGGTGCCATGAGACGACAGGTGAGCGCGGCTCCCCGCCGTCTGACCCTGCGTCAGAGCCTGGGGCGAACCCATCTGGTGGCCGCCATCACAGCCGTCAGTGTGGCGGGACTCTTCTTTACGCTGGTTGCCCTGCTGGTGGTGCGCTTTTACGCCGCCCACAATCTGGAGCTGGTAGCCCGCGCCATCAGCTACAGCGCCGAGGCGGCGGTGGTGTTCCACGATGAGGAGGCGGCGAGCGAGGCGCTCGGCGGGATTGTCGCCCACGAGGAGGTCGCCGAGGCTCGCATCGTCCTTACCGATGGGAAACCGCTCGCCAGCTGGGTGCGGCCCAGAAGCAATCCGCTGGTGACGCTCGAAGACTATCTGGCCCAACTGCTGATGCCGGGGCCGGTCAAGACGCCCATGCTGCGGGGTGGCGAGCAGATCGCCACCATCGAGTTGCGCGGTCATGGCGAGTACCTGCTGCTGTTTTTACTCTCGGCACTGCTGGCGATGGTGGTCTGTCTGGTGGTGAGCGCCTTGGTGGCTCTCTATGTGGCTGGCCGGATGCAGGTCTCCATCACCGCACCGCTGCGCAAACTGGCACGGGTTGCCCACTCGGTACGCCGGCAACGCACCCTGGGGATGCGGGCGCCACCGGCCGATATCGTTGAGCTAAACGAGCTGGGGGATGACTTCAACTCCCTGCTGGATGAATTGCAAGCCTGGCAGGCCCAGCAAGCCCGCGAGAATGCGAGCTTGCTCCATCAGGCGACCCACGATGCCCTCACCGGTCTACCCAATCGCGCCCTGTTTGAAGCGCGGCTCGCGCAGGCCATCTCCCTTGGCGAGCAAGAGGGGTTTGCGCTGCTCTATCTCGACTGCGATCGCTTCAAGCAGATCAACGATACCTTCGGCCACAACGGCGGCGACGATGTGCTGATCGCGCTCTCGAGACGGGTGCAACATCAGCTGCGTCCTGACGATCTGGTGTTTCGCCTCGGTGGCGACGAGTTTGCGGTGCTGGTTGGCCCGCTCGATCAGCGGCATGAGGTGGATGAGGTGATAGGCCGCATCCAACAGGCGATGAGCGAGCCGGTGGCGCTGCGTGATGGCCGTCAGCTGGTGGCCGGGGTGAGCATCGGCTTTGCCATCTATCAGGCAGGCATGAGTGCCAGCGCCTTGTGTGAGCAGGCCGATGCGGCCATGTATCAGACTAAACGGGGGCGTCACAGAGAGCCGGACGAGCTGGCTCAACAGGCATGAACAACATAGAAAAAGAGAGGAGCAAACCATGAAGATCACCCACCTGTTGAAAGTCACCCTGCTGGGGTTGATGTTGTCGCTGCTGGCCGGTTGCCAGAGCGCGCCCAAGGGGTTGACCCCGGAGCAGATTGCCGTGCTCAAGGAGCAGGGCTTTTATCTGACCGATGAGGGGTGGACGCTGGATCTGGCCAACCGGGTGCTGTTTGCCAACAACGTGGGGGCGCTCAATCCCCAGACTCGCCAATCCGTTGAAAAGCTGGGCAAGACCCTGCTTGGCGTAGGGCTGGACAAGGCGCGGGTGGATGGCCACACCGACAATACCGGCGAGAGCAGCTACAACCAGCAGCTCTCTCTGAAGCGGGCCCAGTCGGTGGCCGATGTGCTGGTCTCGGTCGGCATGAAGCCCACCAATCTGGAGATCCATGGCCGTGGCGAGACCATGCCGCTGGCGGATAACAAGACCAGAGAGGGGCGGGCCGCCAACCGCCGGGTCGCCATCGTCATCAGCGATCAATAACCCCTTCTTATCGTTTTGTTACCCATAAAAAAAGAGCGCCTGACCGGCGCTCTTTTTGATCGCGACAGCTGGGGTCGCGGGGGCATGTGGCGTGAGATTACTGCGCGCTGTTTTGCCCGTTATTGTCGTGATGGCTGCGCAGACGGATGTTGATCATCTCCACCACCAGCGAGAAGGCCATGGCGAAGTAGATGTAGCCCTTCGGAATGTGCAGATCCATCCCCTCGGCCATCAGGGCGAAGCCCACCAGGGTGAGGAAGGAGAGGGCCAGCATCTTGATGGTGGGGTGGGCATCGACGAAATCACCGATGGATTTGGCGGCGAACATCATGATGAAGACGGCGATCATGATGGCCAGCACCATCACCGGCACGTGATCGGCCATGCCGACCGCAGTGATCACCGAGTCGAGGCTGAACACGATGTCCAGAATGGCGATCTGGATCAGGGTGCTGATAAAGCCCGAGGCCGCTTTGCTGACACTCTCCGGCTCGGCTGCCCCTTCCAGGGTGACGTGGATCTCGTGGGCACTCTTGCCAATGAGGAACAGGCCCCCCAGCAGCAGGATCAGGTCGCGGCCGGAGATGGCCTCACCCAGCACGGTGAACAGCGGATCGGTGAGGCGCATCACCCAGGCCAGCGAGAGCAGCAGCAGGATCCGGGTACCCATGGCGAGCCCCAGACCCAGAATGCGCGCTTTTTGACGCTGCGCCTCCGGCAGGCGACCCACCAGGATGGAGATAAAGATGATGTTGTCGATACCCAGCACGATCTCGAGCAGGGTAAGGGTGGCGAGTGCGACCCAGGCAGAGGGATCAAGAACCCATTCCAGCATGATTGAACCTTGGTTGAAAATTGGTTGGAAAATTGAAGCAGCGCATTCTAGCAGGGGCGCCAGCGCTTGTCCCTGAGGGGGGAAAAGATAAAAATGGTGGCCATCGCAAGGGAGGCAGGCATGTTTCGATTAGGATTCATCATCAATCCGGTCGCCGGGATAGGCGGCGCAGTGGGGCTCAAGGGCAGTGACGGGGTGGTGGCCGAGGCGCTGGCCCGTGGCGCCGTGCCCAAAGCGCAAGAGCGGGCGCGGCAAGCCTTGTTGCCACTGTGCGAGTTGACGGCACCGTTCGAGCTGCTGACGGTGGCGGGAGAGATGGGGGAGGCGGTGGCCCGCGAGCTGGGATTGCCCTGTCGGATCATCTATCAACCGCTCGGGGGGAGCACCTCGGCCGATGACACCCGCCACGCCGCCGGGCTGATGCGCGAAGCCGGGGTCGATCTGCTGCTGTTTGCCGGTGGCGATGGCACGGCGCGCGATATCTGCGCGGCGGTGGGGGCGTCCTGCCATGTGCTCGGCATTCCGGCGGGAAGCAAGATCCACTCCGGTGTCTACGGGGTGACGCCCGCCGCCAGCGGGCGAGTGGTGGCGCGGATGATCGCCGGTGAACTGCTCAGCCTGATCGATGCCGAGGTGCGCGACATCGACGAGGAGGCATTTCGCGCGGGCAAGGTGCGGGCCCGCCACTACGGTCAGCTGAAGGTGCCCGGCGATCTGCGTTACATACAAGCAGTCAAGCAGGGGGGCAAGGAGTCTGAAGAGCTGGTGCTGGCGGATCTCGCTGCCGGTGTGGTAGAGCAGATGGAGACCGATACCCTCTATCTGATGGGCTCCGGCAGCACGGTGGCGGCCTGCATGGCCGAGCTGGGTCTGGAAAATACCTTGCTCGGTGTGGATCTGGTGGAAAATGGCCGACTTATCGGGCAGGATCTCAGCGCCGCCGAGATCCTGACCCGGATCCGCGGCCGTCGCTGCCGACTGATCATTACCCTGATCGGCGGACAGGGACATCTGTTCGGGCGCGGAAATCAGCAATTGAGTCCAGAGGTGATTCGGTGTGTCGGGCTGGATAATATCCAGGTGCTGGCAACCAAGGCCAAGCTTGCCGCTCTTGCGGGCAGGCCGCTGCTGGTGGACACCGATGATCCCGAATTAAACCGGGCGTTGCGTGGTTATCTGCGAATAACCACGGGATACAAGGATCAGGTCATCTACCCGGTGGCCAACCCGGAATAGGACGCCAGGGATGCTGCTGGCCTGGCGCCAGAGAGCCGCAATCAACCGGATTGCGGTTCCATACCCCCGAATTTTTTGCCGCAAATGAGGCTGCGTTACATGACGATTCACGATTTTGAGCACAAGTTGTTGGGACTGATCGACAGCATGGTTGCCACCGCAACCGACGATGAGCTGTTTGCGGGGGGTTACCTGCGAGGTCATATCTCATTGGCGGTTGCCCGGGCCGAGCTGGAAGGCAAGACCCTGGTGCGGGACGTCAAGAGCTATGTGTTGCGCAGCCTCAACGAGGCCATTTTGCAAGGTGAGCTCTCCGAAGAGGATGAGAAACTGGTGCAGGCAATGTGGATTCGTTTGCAACAACAGGCAGAAGCTTGATCGGATACACAGTTCAAACAGAAGTTTGAGTTTATTCTTCCCTGAAGTTAGTGAAAGGTTAATAATAAGTTTCGCCTTTTGTTTCAGGGATTAAACTATGGCCTCCTCCTCACGCATTGCCAATAAACTGCCGCTCGAGATGCTCTATCACTGGGAGCGGCAGTGTCCTGATCGAACCTACCTGCGTCAAACCATCAACCGCGAATATGTCGACTTCACCTGGGGTGAAGTGGCCGATGAAGCGCGGCGGATGGTGACGGCCTTGCGCCACCTCGGGCTGGTAGCCGGTGACAAGGTGGCGCTGCTCTCCAAGAACTGCGCCCAGTGGTTTATCGCCGATCTGGCGATGCAGATGGGGCAGTATGTGAGCGTGCCCATCTACCCGACGGCCAACGTCGATACCATCGAATATGTGCTGCGCCACAGCGAAGCCAAGGCGATCTTCGTCGGCAAGCTGGATGACTGGAAGAGTCAGGAGGCTGGCGTGCCCGCCGATCTGTTGCGCATCGCCTTCCCCTACGACACCATGCCGGCCAGCCACCAGTGGGACGACCTGCTGGAAGCGCACGAGCCCATTGCTGACAGCCCGGTGCAGGCCCCTGACTCCCTGTTGAGTCTGGTCTACACCTCCGGCAGTACCGGCAAGCCGAAAGGGGCCATGCTGAGCGTCGAGCGCTACGCCTGGTCGTGCGAGAAGCTGGTGGAGACGGTGGGGCTGTGCGCCAATGATCGCGGCTTCTCCTACCTGCCGCTGGCCCACATTACCGAGCGGGTCTATGTCTACGGCGGCAGCCTCTATGGTTGCGCCGAGATCGCCTTCCCCGAATCCCTCGACACCTTTATCGAAGACGTCAAACGCTGCCGTCCCACCGTCTTTATCTCGGTGCCACGGCTGTGGGCCATGTTCCGCATCAAGATCCACGAGAAGCTACCCCAGAAGAAACTGGAGTTGCTGCTCAAGATCCCGCTCATCTCCGGTCTTATCAAACGCAAGCTGCAAAAGGGGCTGGGGCTGGATCAGGCCCGGGTGCTCGGCTGCGGCTCGGCGCCGGTCTCCCCTGCGCTGCTGCAGTGGTATCTGAGCATCGGCCTCAAGGTGACGGAAGCCTGGGGCATGACCGAGAACCACGCCTACTCCACCATCAACTACCCGTTCCGTGCCGACAAGATCGGCACCGTCGGCAAGGCGGGGCTCGGGGTGACCATCAAGATCTCCGACGAGGGGGAGATCCTCTGCCGCTGCGAAGGGATGATGCTGGGTTACTACAAGGATCCCGAGCACAGCGCCGAGGCCATCGATGCTGAGGGCTGGCTCCATACCGGCGACATGGGCAAGCTGGACCGGGAGGGTTACCTCACCATCACCGGCCGGATGAAGGATGTGTTCAAGACCGCCAAGGGCAAGTATGTGGCACCGGTGCCCATCGAAGGGTTGCTGGGGCAGGAGCCCATCATCGAGCAGCTCTGCGTAATCGGTTATGGCATGCCCCAGCCCATTGCGCTGGTGCAGCTGGCCGAGAGCGCCATGAAAGGCAATCGGGACGAGATCAACGCCAGACTGGAAGCGGCGCGGGTACGGGTCAACGATCAGCTGGAATCCCATGCCAAAATTCGCGGCATTCTGGTGGTGAAAACCCCCTGGAATATCGAGAACGGCGTACTGACCCCCACCATGAAGATAAAGCGTCACCTGCTGGAGCAAAAATATGCCCATGTCGGGGAGCGCTGGCCTTCATCGCAAGTGGTGGTGTGGGAGGAGTAAATCCCGCATTTTCCACATCGCGACAAACAACAACGGCCCTTGATGGGCCGTTGTTGTGTTTGGGGGTTATTCACTCGCAGCTATGTGGCGGGAGTGAGAAACGAGCTCTCGGTTAGATCTGCGCCAGCGCGGCTGCCAGATCGGCGATCAGGTCGTCCGCATCTTCCACTCCGATACTGAAGCGGATGAGGTCGTCATTGACCCCGGCAGCGAGGCGACTTGCCTCGTCCATGGCGGCGTGAGTGGTACTGGCCGGATGGCAGGCAAGACTCTCGAGATCGCCCAGGCTCACCGCCTGCACGAACAGTTGCAGGTTGTCGAGCAGGGTGGCGCAGCGTGCAAACCCTCCTTCAAGTTCAATGCTCACCATGCCACCAAAGCCGCTGGCGAAGGCGCCGAGGGCATCGTGGCCCGGATGGCTGGTAAGCCCCGGGTAGATCACCTTCTTCACCGCCGGATGGGCCGCCAGAAACTCGGCCACCTTCTGCGCATTGTGCAGATGGGCATCCATCCGCAGGGGCAGGGTCTTGACCCCGCGCTGCAGCAGGTAGGCCTCCTGCGGGCCGATGGGGGAGCCGATATGCTTGAGGGCCACGGTGCGGATGGACTTCATCAGGGCGTGGGAGCCCGCTACCACCCCGGCGATAATGTCGCCGTGGCCGCCCAGATACTTGGTGCCGCTGTGCATGACGATGTCGATGCCCAGCTCCAGCGGGCGCAGCAGGTAGGGGGTAAGGAAGGTGTTGTCACACACTGTGATTGCACCCACCTTGCGGGCCGCCTCTACCACCACCCGTGGATCCACCACCTTGAGGGTGGGGTTGGTCAGGGTTTCGAACAGTACCACCTTGGTGGCGGGACGGATGTTGGCCAGCAGATCCTGATCGCTCTCGTAGGCGGTGACCTTGATACCGGCGCGGCTGAAGGTTTGCTTGAGAAACGCATCGGTGCCGCCATAGAGCGGGCCGATATAGGCCACCTCATCGCCGCTGTCGGCCAGCGCATACATGATGGCGCTCACTGCCGCCATGCCGCTCGCGACTACCAACGCTTCATCGGCTCCTTCGAGGGCTGCCAGTTTCTGCTCCAGCTCGGCGGTAGTGGGGTTGCCAAAGCGGCTGTAGATAAAGCCCGGTGCCTGACCGGCGAAACGCTCCTTGCCCGCCTGAGCGTTGAAGTAGCTGAAGGTGCTGCTCTGATAGAGCGGGGTGGTGAGGGCGCCGGTCTGGGGATCGATCCGCTGGCCGCTGTGCACACTCATGGTCTTGAATTTCATCGTATTACTCCGTTCTGGCCACGCTCTGGCCATGACTGGTTGTGTTTTGTAGTTCGTTGCTTGTTGTTTGTTGTCAACGCGGGTATGTGCATGCGGCTTGTGGCTTATGCATATACCCGCCTGCGGATCTCTGCGCTGCTTAGGCCGGTATCGCTTCGCTTTCAGTGCGCGGGAGGCGAGCGGATTCCACTGGCCCATAGTGACGCGCCGCCACATCCGGGTGGGAGCGCAGCCGTCCTTTAAGCACGTTCTCCCCTACCTGATAGAAGAGCTGGTTGGCCGGGTCACTCTCCGGCCCTTGCGCCTGTGCTGCCAGCGCGGGGGAGAGGGTGAGCAGCGGCACGGTGGCATCGAGCCGCGCCGCCATAAAGAAGGCGCAGGAGAGGCGCGAAACCCCGGGCGGCGGGCTCACCACCCGATGCAGGGTCGCCTTGAGATAGCCGTTGGAGGCCAGTTCCAGCAGCTCGCCGATATTGACCACCAGCGCTCCTGGCAGGGGGGGCGCGGATATCCAGCCGTCGGCCGTCTCGACCTCAAGCCCCGAGTGATTGTCCTGCATCACCAGCGTCAGGTAGCCGGGATCCTTGTGGGCGCCGACCCCCTGACTGCTGCCGCCCGCATCTTGCCCCGGGTAGTGAATCAGCTTCATGTGCTGGTAGGGGGCGACGCGGACGCTGTCGTCAAACACTTGGGCCGGTTGCTCCAGCACCTCGGCAAAAGCGGCCAGCAGGGTGAGGGTGATGTCGCTCAGCCGATCTTGCCACGCCAGCAGATGGGCTTTCATCTCGGGCAAGGCGGTCGGCCACTGGTTGGGGCCGATCAGCCGCTGCCAGGGTTCACGGATCTGAGCCGAAGGCAGGGCCTGCGCCTCGTTCATGATATCGAACTGCTCCCGCAGATCCGGTCGCTGGCGGGTCAGCTCGGCGCCGACCCGGTTGTAGCCGCGAAAGTGGGGGCTATTGACCATCTGCACCGCCAGCTTCTCCTGCTCCGGCAGAGCAAAGAAACGCTCTGCCAGCGCCAGGGTTTCCCGTTGTTCGGTCTCGCTCAGACCGTGTCCTGTCAGATAGAAAAAGCCGACGTCGCGGGCGGCCGCAGCCAACTTGGCCAGCATAGTGCGACGCAGGTCGGGTGCCCCCTTGAGGGCAGCCAGATCGATGATCGGCAGTGATGACTGTTCCATGTACACCTCCTCACTCTTTCGTTATCTCTGGCGCCATCTCTTGCATGGCCTCCGCTGTTGGCAGGCCTGATGAGCGGCAAACGGGTGGCACGACAGCACGGCGGTATGTGCTTGCTGTATGGCGCCATCTGGAATGAGGGTGATGCTACTGTTCGGTGTTATAAGACGGAAACAACAAATTATTCTTAGTTATATACAAAATTCGAAATGGAATTCGGCACTTGATGGGGTGGCTGTTTATTGCGCAGCCGTTGAGGGGGAAAGTGGAATGATGAGCGGAGGAGGGGCAACCAGAGGCAAGCTGCCAGCGGCAAAATGACCAAAACAGAAAATGCCCAAAGCAGAAGGGAGGCTGATGCCTCCCTTGTGGTTTAGCGGTTTTTCACCTGACCGGAGTAACGGGGGAGTGACCGCGAATATCTGGCCTGAATCACCCGTGGTTTTCAGTAACCCAGGGTAAAGCGCTGGCGCAGGTGAGCCGGTTTTTCCGCCTCGTTCAGCACGCCATCGGCCAGATCGCCAACCGTGATCCTGGCAGGTTGTTCACCACTGAACAGCACCTGATCACCCCCCATGCGATAGCCGCCGCGCTTCTCGCCGGGTTCCAGGAACACCGGGGGAGAGACAAAGCGCCAGTCGAGGGCGGTTTCACGGCGCAGGGCGGTGAGACCGTCACGGGCGGCCAGGGCCCCCTGTTGCCATTCGGTCGGGAATTCCGGGGTATCCACCAGTTGTACGCCGGGAGCGACCTCCAGACTGCCAGCTCCACCGACCACCAGCAGCCAGCCATTGATGGCTTTGGTCGCCTCGACAATGGCGCTGGCCCCTTTGAGGTACTGGTCGTAGATATCCGGCGCACTCCAACCCGGGTTGTAGGCGCTGATCACCCGATCGTGCCCCTTGAGCACCTCGGCCAGCGCCTGAGGGTTTTGGGCATCCACCGCCACGGCAGTGACCTGCGGATGGGCGGCCACCTTGCTGACATCGCGAACGATGGCGGTGACGTGATGGCCGCGGCTGACGGCCTCGTTCAGGATGGCTGAACCGACAAAACCGCTGGCACCGATCAGGGCAATCTTCATGAGAAACTCTCCTTCACTGTTGGAATGGGGCTATCCTACGCCCCCGGATGTGATTTAATAATCACCGCAAAAATGCATTCACTTATAAGCTGAATTTAATAATGGAACAGCTCAGACGTTACGCCATCTTCGCCGCCGTAGTGGAGGCGGGCAGCATGACCGGGGCGGCCAAATCTCTCGGCATGACCCCCTCTGCTGTCAGTCAGCATATCAGCCAGCTGGAGAACCTGCTCGGGCTGACCCTGCTCCATCGCTCTACCCGACGGCTCAGTCTGACCGAGGCGGGGGAGGTGGTGTGGCAAGGGTGCCGGGCGTTGCAGCAGACCCTGAGCGAGACCGAGCTGCGCCTCTCGGAGGTGCGCGATACTCTGCTCGGTGAAGTGCGGATCACCGCGCCGGTGGGCATGGCGGGCCAGCCGCTGGCACTGGCGCTCTCGCCGCTGTTGCAGGCCCACCCCGGCCTCACCATCCAGATCATCGCAGATGACGAGAAACGGGATCTGATTGCCGAGCGGATCGATGTGGCGCTGCGGGTTGGCAGTTTGCCTGACTCGACCCTGGTGGCTCGCAAGCTGGGCCAGACCCGGATGCTGCTGTGCGCCGCGCCCGCCTATCTGGCGCGCAAGGGAACGCCTCGCACCCCCACCGATCTGGCGACCCACGACTGGCTCTGTGGCGAGATGCTGGGCAGCGGCTTGCTGCTGCTGGATGAAAAAGGGGGGGAACACAGGGTGAGATTCAAGCCCAAGGTGCTCTGCAACAACGTGTTGCCCCTGCGCCAGTTTGCGCTGGCGGGGCAGGGGATTTCGCTGCAGCCGGAAGGCGAAATCAGTGAGGATCTGGCGCAGGGGCGTCTGCTCGAACTGCTGCCCGGTTTTCGGGTGGCACCGATGGAGATCCACGCCATCACGCCGCAGCGGGAGATCCCGGAGAAGGTGCGGCGGGTGGTGGAGGCGCTGCGCAGCTATTTCGGCACGACGCTGTCAGTCTGAAGGCCAGTTGGGCCGCCGTCAGGACGAGGATCCGTGCTGGCTGTTGCTCACCGTTAAGTCGGCTTAAATCGAGCAGACGGTTCTCACCTGCTGCTTGAGCCAGTTGAGCCCGGCATCCTGATTGGAACTCTTGTGCCAGCTCATGTAGACCGGGCAATCCTCCGAGAGCCAGGGGAGGGGGTAGCTGGCCAGGTCCAGAGTATGACCCAGCATCTCCATGTGCCACTGGCTGGCGACGCAGAGCCAGTCGGTACGACTCACCAGATGAAGGGCCGTGAGCAGGGAGTCGCTTTCGTAGGCGATCTGGCGCGGGGGCAGCGGCGCCTTGGTCAGGGTGTTGAGCAGCAGGTTGTCGAGCCGTCTGGCCTGCAACACCACATGTTTTTCGTTGAAGAAGGCGGTCATGTCGGGGGCCTGGCGGATCCTCGGGTGATCCTTGCGGCAGGCGATGCGCAGGGCTTGCGACATGATCTGCTCATTTTCGATCCCCTGCTCTGCCATCGGCTTGGTCGCCAGCACCAGATCCACGCTGTGCAGATAGAGGCTGTTCTGGCGCAGGGCTTCGTCCTGCACCTGGGTATTCCACTCCAGCTGGCAGTTGGGTGCCTGGGTCTGCAGCAGGTGGTTGAGTTCGGGCAGGAAGAAGATGTCGATATCGGGCACCCCCGCGATGCGGAAGGTGCGTCGGCTAGTATGGGGGTCAAAGAGATCGGTGCGTTGCAGGCTGCGCTCCATGTCGTGCAGCGGCACCATGATCTCGTGGTGCAGGCTCAGCGCCCGCGCCGTGGGGGTAATGCCGCGCCCCTGCCGCACAAACAGCGGCTCGCCCACCAGCGCAGTCAGACGGCTGATGGCCTGACTGATGGCGGAGGGGGTCATCTCCATCATCTCGGCCGCCGTGGTGACGCCGCCATAGCGGATCACGGCATCAAGGACGCGAAAGAGATTGAGATCGACTTGAGACATGGCGGCTACCGTTAAGCAAAATTAAAGTATCAGGATACTGATCTGCCCCTTGTCAGGCCAGCATTGCCTGCCACTGCTGTGATTTATTCCGCGCTCCAACCATCCCCCATCTTGCCGCGAATGCGTGCGAACAGGCTCTGCAGGCAGGCTTGATCCCGGTCGGCGGCCCGCACCGCGCCGTACATATGGCGACGAATACCGCTGCCGAGGGGGCGGGCGCAGAGCATCCCCTGTCTGACAAACTCGTCGCTGGCCCAGCGCGGCAGGGCGGCGACCCCGAGCCCGGCGGCGGCCATCTGCAACATAACAGAGGTGTTGTCCACCGGCTTGCAGCGGGCGGGCTCCACCCCGGCGGGCTGCAAAAAGCGGCTGAAGATATCCATGCGGCTGCGCTCCACCGGATAGACCAGCAGCACCTCCGCCCCCAGATCGCCCGGCTCGATGCGGCTCTGGTGGCAGAGGGGGTGATCCGGCGCCATCACCAGAGTGAGATCGAAGGCAAACAGCGGCTCGAAATGGAGATCGCCGCGGGCCTGCACGTCGGAGGTGAGCAGCAGGTCGAGCTGGCCGCCTAGCAGGGCATTGATGGCATCAAAGCCCGGCACCGATTCCACCTCCAGATCCACTCCCGGCCACTGGCGGCGAAATTCCGGCAACAGTGGTAGCAGCCACTGGATGCAGCTGTGGCAATCGAGTGCCAGATGCAGCCTGCCCGCATCGCCGCTCTGCAGGGCCTGCAGTTGCTTCTCGGTCTGGGCCAGGGCGGGCAACACCTGACGGGCGAGGGCGAGCAGCTGGCTGCCTGCCGCGGTCAGCACCAGCGGGCGGCTTTTGCGCAGGTAGAGCTCCAGATTGAGGCGGGTCTCCAGCTCTTTGAGCTGGTGGGAGAGGGCGGACTGGGTGAGGTTGAGGGTCAGCGCCGCACCGGCCAGCGAGCCCTGATCGGCCAGCGCGGTCAATGTTTTCAAGTGTTTGATCTCTATCCCTGAATTGCTTGGCACTGCCATAAGATGGCTCCTTGTGAGATTGCGTATGGCGCTGATGTTGCTGTCGGCGCGGCCTGACCTTTAGCCTCCTGCACCTCTTTATCCTGCCTTCTTACTCCTGCGCTTCTTAACTCTTGTAAAAACGGGCCTCTGTATCCTCGCGATGAACCTTACTTGCGGTCAGTTGAGGATTCTTTGAGAGCCAGTTGAAGAGGATTCAATAGCCAGCGTCACCTTATCTTGTCATTTTGGATGTGTAAACATCTGGATGGCTAAATCATCCAGTTTCCCATCAGATGAATGAGCATAAGGACATGAACCTATGACACGCGCACACACCCTGGGCTTCCCCCGTATCGGCGCCAAGCGCGAGCTGAAATTTGCCCTCGAATCCTACTGGCGTGGCGAGACCACTCAGGCCGAACTCGTTGCCGTGGGCAAGACGCTGCGTGAACGCCACTGGCAGGCCCAGCACGGCGCTGGGGTCAATCTGCTGCCGGTGGGGGATTTTGCCTGGTATGACCAAGTGCTCGGTACCAGCCTGCTGGTGGATGCGGTGCCTGCCCGTCACCGTCATGGCGAGACCGATCTCGACACCCTGTTCCGGGTGGCCCGTGGTCGTGCGCCGACCGGCCCGGCGGCGGCTGCAGCCGAGATGACCAAATGGTTCAACACCAACTATCACTATCTGGTGCCGGAATTTAGCCGTGACCAGCGCTTCAAGCTGGGCTGGAGCCAGCTGTTTGACGAGGTTGAAGAGGCCAAGGCGCTGGGGCTGCCGGTCAAGGCGGTGCTGTTGGGGCCAATCTCCTACCTGTGGCTTGGCAAGGAGAAAGAGAGCGGCTTCTCTCGCCTTGAACTGCTCGATCGCCTGCTGATTGTCTATCAGGAGATCCTGGCGAAACTGGCCGCGCAAGGGGTGGAGTGGGTGCAGATCGACGAACCGGCGCTGACGCTGGACTTGCCGGACGAGTGGCGTCTGGCCTACCTCAATGCCTACGAGCGCCTCGTGGGCCCCTGCAAGCTGCTGCTCACCACCTATTTCGGCTCGGTGGCTCATCAGCGCGACATCATCACCAGCCTGAAAGTGGATGGCCTGCATCTGGATCTGGTGGCCGCCCCCGAGCAGCTGGAGACGCTGGTGCCGCATCTGCCCGCCCAGTGGGTCATCTCCGCCGGGGTGATCAATGGTCGCAACGTCTGGCGCGCCAATCTGGCCAAGCTGGCGCCGACCCTGAAGGCGCTGAAAGCCAGACTCGGCGAGCGGCTCTGGGTGGCCTCCTCCTGCTCCCTGCTGCACAGTCCGGTGGATTTGACCCTGGAGCAGGAGCTGGATCCCCAGACCCGCAGCTGGTTCGCCTTCGCCCTGCAAAAATGCTTCGAGCTGGGGCTGCTCAGAGAGTATCTGGATGGCGGCGAGCTCGACAAGATCACCGCCTACAGCCAGCCCATCGTCGATCGGGAGTCCGACAGCCGGGTCCACAAGCGTGCGGTGCAATCCCGTCTGGCCAGCCTGACCAACAGCGATTTTGATCGCCATAGCCCCTATCCGGTCAGGGCCGAGCTGCAGCGCTCGGATCTCAAACTGCCGCTGCTGCCCACCACCACCATCGGGTCCTTCCCGCAGACCTCGCAGATCCGGGTATTGCGTCAGGATTGGCGCGCCGGTCGCATCGACGACAGCGCCTACGAGGCGGGCATTCAGGCGGAGATCCGCGATGCCATCAAGCGTCAGGAGGCCATCGGGCTGGACGTGCTGGTACACGGCGAGGCCGAGCGCAACGACATGGTGGAGTATTTCGGTGAGCTGCTGGACGGCTTTGCCATCACCCGCTTCGGTTGGGTACAGAGCTATGGCTCCCGCTGCGTCAAGCCGCCGGTGATCACCCGCGATATCGACCGCCCGACCCCCATGACGCTGGCGTGGACCCAGTTTGCCCAGAGCCTGACCGACAAGCCGGTCAAGGGGATGCTGACGGGCCCTGTGACCATCCTCTGCTGGTCCTTCCCGCGCGAAGACGTGAGCCGCGAGCAGTCCGCCCTGCAAATCGGGCTGGCCATTCGCGACGAGGTGGCGGATCTGGAAGCAGCGGGCATCAAAATCATCCAGATCGACGAGCCGGCGATCCGCGAAGGCTTGCCCCTGCGCAAACAGGATCATCAGGCCTATCTCGACTGGGCGGTGCGCGCCTTCCGTCTGAGCGCAAGCCCGGTGGCGGACAGCACCCAGATCCACACCCACATGTGCTACAGCGACTTCAACCTCATCATCGAGGCGGTGGCGGCGCTGGATGCGGACGTGATCACCATCGAGACCAGCCGTAGTCAGATGCAGCTGCTCGAAGCGTTCGAGCGCTTCAATTACCCCAATGAAATCGGCCCGGGCGTCTACGACATCCACTCGCCGAACGTGCCGAGCCAGAGCTGGATTGAGGGGTTGCTGCGCAAGGCGGCCAAACAGATCCCGGCCGAGCGGCTGTGGGTCAACCCGGATTGCGGCCTCAAGACCCGCGGCTGGGAAGAGACGGAGGCCGCGCTCAAGGTGATGGTCAATGCCACCAAGGCGCTGCGCGCCGAGCTGGCGTAACCAGAAGGCTGTGACCGCCATCGATAAGGTGGTGTGCTGACAAGCTAACGAGAGAGGGGAAGCCACTGCTTCCCCTCTCTTTTTGCTGGCTACTTTTTACACTGGATCCTGAACCTTGCCGCAGCCTGCTTTGCACTAGGCTCAGAGTGGACAGAGGTGGATGGAGTCGCGGCCATGAGAGTCAGTCTGGGGAGCGCAATCTTGTGGGGATTGCTGATGTGGCAGAGTGCCCTGGCAGCGCCCGCTAGCGAGTTGAAAATGGCCTACTTTGACGACTTCGCCCCATATTCGTGGCGTGACGAACAGGGCAAGATGCGCGGGCTGATGATCGACGTGATGGATCGGGTGGCGGCGCAGATGGGGCTGCGGATACGCCACGAAGGCTATCCGTGGCAACGGGCGCAAAAAATGGTGCTGATGGCGCAGGCAGATGGCTTCGTGACTGTCGCCACACTGGAGCGGCGCACTTATACCCTGATGGTGGCTGAGCCAGTCACATCGACGATCATGACGATATTTACTCAGCTTGGTCACCCCCGGATGGCGGAATTTCAGCAAGCCAGAGGCTTGGGCGACCTCAAGACGTTCACCTTTCTCGACTATCTGGGCAACGGCTGGGGCAAGGAGAATCTGGCCGGCTTCACCGTTCATCACACCATCAACGTCGATAACGTCTTCAAAATGCTGGCGGCGGGTCGGGGCGATCTGATGGTGACCGATCCGCTGGTGGCACGCTTCAAACTCAACCAGCTGGGGTTGTCCGGGCTGGTGGTCGAGGTGCCACTGCGGCTCGCCTCGACCCCGTTCAACCTCTGCATTGGCAACCATTCCCGCTTTAATACCCGGGTGAATGAATTCAGCCGGGTACTGCAACAGTTGCGGCAAAGTGGCGAGTTGGCTCGTATCGAAGCGCGCTATCGTTGATGCGCTGTTGCCATCTGCTGTTTTTCCACTGCGTGTCTATCTCGGCGTCATATCGGCGATGGTTGCCCAGAAGGCATCGATCAAGGGCCCCTTGCTGTGGGGCGGACGAATAAGCCCGATAGTCCAGCAGGCTTCACCATCTCTCAGAGGAAGGGTGAGCACATCCGGATGCTCTATGGTGGTGGAGGAGGGGACCAGAGTCCAGGCGATCTCGGCGGCTGCGGTGGCAACACCGGCGGCGAAGTCGTTGACGTACTGGATACCCTGAAAACGCAGCCCGCTCTGGGCCAGATAGTTCATCAGGTGATCGTAAAACGATGGCGCCTTGTCCCGGCGCAGGATCGCCAGCGGCTTGTCCACCAGATCGGCCAATTCCCTCACATCGCGGTAGCTGGCGGGCAGCACGGCGACAAAGTGGGCTTCGACCACCGGCAGGGCGTGCCACCCCTTGGGGGCGGGCAGGCGGCAAAAGCCGAGATCCAGCTTGCCTTCACTGAGCGCCAGTAGCTGGTGGTGGGTGGAGAGATCGTTGAGCTCGATGGTCACCTGCGGTCGCTCGGCACGAAAGCGGGCGATGGCGGCGGGCACCAGGATCTTGGTGGCCACGCCAAAGCCGATGCGCAGGGTGCCGACATTGCCCGCCAGCACGTCGCGGGCGGTGCGCGAGAGCTGCTCGCTCTGGACGACCACGGCGCGGGCATCCTCATACAGCGCCCTGCCCAGTCCGGTGAGGCGGGTGGTGCTGGCGTTGCGCTCGAACAGCTCGCCGCCCAGCTCCTCCTCCAGCCGCCTGATCTGTTTGCTCAGGGCCGACTGGGTAACATGCTGGCGCACCGCCGCCTGGCCAAAGTGCAATACCTCCCCCAGAGTGACGAAGGCTTTCAGATCCCGTAGCTCCATCAGGGCTCCTTTCATTCCTGTCGGGAATGTTGAGTGGTCATATTTGTCATTGGACGGAATTTTAGAAGTGTTGGATGCTGATGCCAATTCATTTCGGGCGCTCCCATACAGGAGCGCCGAGTTATCAGAGATGGCTGACACCATCAGCGCAGAAGGAGCAACACCAGATGCATCACCACAAGTTCAACGACTTCCCGAGCGATTTTCTGTGGGGCGCCGCCTCCGCTGCCTATCAGGTGGAGGGGGGCTGGAATGCCGATGGCAAGGGGCCCTCGGTGTGGGATCTCTTCACCAAGCTGCCGGGCAAGACCTTTGAAGGGAGCAACGGCGATGTGGCGGTAGATCACTACCACCGCATGGAAGAGGACGTGGCGCTGATGGCCGAGATGGGGCTCAAGGCCTACCGTTTCTCGGTGAGCTGGCCGCGCATCTACCCCACCGGTCGGGGGGAGATGAACGAGGCGGGTCTGGCCTTCTACGAGAAGCTGATAGACACCCTGCTGGCCCATAAGATCGAGCCGGTGCTGACCCTCTATCACTGGGATCTGCCGCAAGCGCTGCAAGATGAATACGGCGGCTGGGAAGATCGACGGATCATCGCCGATTTCGAGCGCTACTGCGTGACCCTCTATCAGCGCTTTGCGGGCAAGGTGAAATACTGGGTGTCGCTCAACGAGCAGAACTACAACCTGACCAACGCCTATCAGCTCGGCACCCATCCGCCCGCAGTGCAGGACCGCAAGCGCTTCTTCGCCGCCAACCATATCGCATTTCTGGCCAATGCCCGTGCTATCAAGGCGTTTCGCCAGCATGTGCCAAATGGCTTGATTGGCCCGAGCTTTGCCTACTCCCCTGCCTATCCGGCGTCGTGCGACCCGAAAGATATGCTGGCTTACGAGAATGCCGAGGAGTTCAACAACCTCTGGTGGCTGGATGCCTACTGCTTTGGCCGCTATCCGCAGGCGGCGCTCGCTTACTTGCGGGAAAACGGTGAGGCGCCGGAGATCCTGCCCGGCGATTTGGAGTTGTTGCGCGAGGGCACGCCCGACTACATCGGCGTCAACTACTACTACACCCTGACCTACACAGATAACCCCTTGGGTGGTCAGACCCTGCAGCGCATCAACACCACCGGCAAGAAGGGCACCACGCCATCGAGCGGCATTCCGGGTCTTTACAAGACGGCGCCCAACCCGCACCTTGAGACTAGCAACTGGGACTGGGCCATCGATCCGACCGGGATGTGTATCGCCCTGCGTCGCCTCTCTTCCCGCTATGGTCTGCCGCTGATGATCACCGAGAACGGCCTCGGCGAGTTCGACAAGCTGGAGGCGGGCGACAAGGTGAACGATGAGTACCGCATCGATTATCTGCGCAGCCACGTCAAGGCGTGCCAGGAGGCGATGCAGGATGGCGTCGAGCTGCTCGGCTACTGCGCCTGGTCGTTCACCGACATCCTGAGCTGGCTCAATGGCTATCAGAAGCGTTACGGCTTCGTCTATGTGGAGCGTGACGAGCAGGGGGGCTCCCTTCGCCGGATCAAGAAAGCGAGCTTCCACTGGTACAGCCAGGTGATCGCCAGCCAGGGCAAGCAGCTCTGACGGTTTCTCGCGTCGCGTAACCAGCGGGCCCGGGTAACCCCCGGGCCCGCTCTGTTTGTGGCGGGGGAGAGGGGACAAGCCGGTTTCTCACCGTGCGACTCATCCCTGTTTGCTGATTTTTGTCCTGCCAAAGCCGCCGACCCCTGCTATTATCTGCGGCCGAACATGAGCCAATAAAAATCAGGATATTGTGATGACTGACCACACGTTTATTCCCGGCAAGGACGCGGCGCTGGAAGACTCCATCGAACGCTTCCAGACCAAGCTGCAAGCCCTGGGCTTTGATATCGAAGAGGCCTCCTGGCTCAACCCCGTGCCGAACGTCTGGTCGGTGCATATTCGGGACAAGGAGTGCGCCCTCTGCTTCACCAACGGCAAGGGTGCCAGCAAGAAGGCGGCCCTCGCCTCCGCCCTCGGCGAATATTTCGAGCGTCTCTCCACCAACTACTTCTTCGCCGACTTCTATCTGGGCGAGCAGGTTGCCAATGGCGATTTCGTTCACTACCCGAACGAGAAGTGGTTCCCCATCGAGGGTGATCAGTTCCCGGCCGGTCTGCTCGACAGCTTCACCCGCAAGTTCTACAACCCGGACGGTGAAGTGACCGCCGACATGCTGGTGGATCTGCAGTCAAACAACGAGGAACGCGGTATCGTCGCGCTGCCGTTCGAGCGCCAATCCGATCACCAGACGGTCTATATCCCGATGAACATCATCGGCAACCTCTATGTCTCCAACGGCATGAGTGCCGGTAACACCCGCACCGAAGCGCGCACCCAGGCACTCTCCGAAGTGTTCGAGCGCCACGTGAAGAACAAGATCATCGCCGAGGCCCTGAGCCTGCCGCTGATCCCGGACGAGGTGATTGCCCGTTATCCGGGGATTGCCGCCTCCATCGCCGCGCTGGAAGCCGAAGGCTTCCCCATTTACAGCTTCGATGCCTCCCTGGGTGGCCGCTATCCGGTTATCTGCGTGGTGCTGCTCAACCCGAGCAACGGCACCTGCTTTGCCTCCTTCGGTGCCCATCCGCGCTTCGAAGTGGCCTTCGAGCGTACCGTCACCGAGCTGCTGCAGGGCCGTGGCCTCAAGGATCTCGATGTGTTCGTGCCGCCATCATTCGACAACGAGCAGGTGGCGGATCACCACAACCTCGAGACCCACTTCATCGACTCCTCCGGCCTTATCAGCTGGGATCTGTTCAAGCAGGATGCGGACTTCGAGTTTGCCGACTGGGATTTTCGTGGCACCTCGCAGGAGGAGTTTGATCACCTGATCGGCATCTTCCACGAGCTGGAGCAGCCGGTCTATATCGCCGACTACGAGCATCTGGGGGTCTACGCCTGCCGCATTCTGGTGCCGGGTATGTCCGACATCTATCCGGCCGAAGATCTGCTGCTGGCCAACAACAACATGGGCGCCAACCTGCGCGAAGTGATCCTGGCGCTGCCATCACTAGAGTGGGATGCTGAACAGTACATGGCGTTGTTTGATCAACTGGATGAAGAGGGGCACGACGAGCGCACTCGTGTCCGCGAGCTGTTGGGTATCGCCGCCGCTAAGGGCACCGCACTGCACACTCTGCGCGTTGGCGAGCTGAAAGCCATGCTGGCGCTGGCCGCCGGTGAGCTGGAGACGGCGATGGATCTCATCGACTGGACCATGGAGTTCAACCAGTCGGTGTTCACTGCCGAGCGAGCCAGCTACTACCGCGCCCTGCGCGCCTGCGTCGAGTTGTTCCTCGACGAGGAGCGGGATCCGGAGCAGTATCGTGCCGTCTTTACCCGCATGTATGGCGAAGATACCCTGGTCCAGGCATGGGCCAACGCCAGTGGCGAAGCGCGCTTCCACGGGCTGGAGGCGGCCGACTTGTCGCTCTCCCAGTTCCCGCTGCACCAGAAGCTGCTGGCTGCCTACGAGAAGCTGCAAAAAGCCAAGCGAGCCCATCACTGGGCGTGATCGTTGCTGTAAAGGAAGGGGCCGTGTGGCCCCTTCTGTTTATCGTGCGGCAAGGCACGGGTTTGTTATTCAAAGATGAAATAAAAAACAAAAAATACCCCTAATGGGGTTGATGACAGGGCAGGGGATGTGCAACCGGACTGCAAAGATATCTTGCCAATACCTGCTTTACGTGCATGCCAATAAATTCTTTAAAATCACTGTATTAAAAACGTGGCATTTCTGTTTCAGCTGAAACCTGGTGTAAACTGGCGCAGCCGTTGCACTAAAATATTTGTAGTAAAATTACATTCGCAGTCTGATAAACTTGATCAATGTCAATTTTGGCCATTTGGGCCTTTGTTATGATTTCAACAGGCAAAACATTCAGGTAGAAAATAATTGAAAGCTGAATCCCCATTCGATTGTCTCAAGCCCGAAGCCATCGCTGCACTGGCTGAAGACATCACCTATGCCAAGGCCACCAAGCCGGCATACAAGGTCATTCCATTGGCCATCACCGCAGGCGCGTTCATCGCCATCGCGTTTATCTTCTACATCACAGTCACGACCGGTTCCGGCTCTATGTCCTGGGGCATGGCCAAGCTGGTTGGTGGTCTCTGTTTCTCCCTCGGTCTTATTCTGTGTGTGCTGCTCGGTGCCGAGCTGTTCACCTCCACCACCCTGACGCTGGTGGCCAAGGCCGCCAATCGCATCAGCTGGGCGCAACTGCTCAAGAACTGGGGGCTGGTTTACTTCGGTAACCTGATCGGTGGTCTGCTGATGGTTGGCCTCATCATCATGTCGGCGGAATACACCGCGGCGGATGGTCAGTGGGGCCTCAATGCCCTGAAAGTGGCCCAACACAAAATTCACCACACCTTCTTCGAAGCGGTGGCGCTGGGTATCCTCTGTAACCTGATGGTGTGTCTTGCTGCCTGGATGGCCTTCGGTGCCCGCAGCGCGACTGACAAGGTAGTCGTCATGCTGCTGCCGGTTGCCATGTTCGTTGCAGCAGGTTTCGAGCACAGCATCGCAAACATGTTTATGATTCCGGTTGGTATCGCTATCCACAGCGTGGCTAGTCCGGAATTTTGGCAGGCCATCGGCCAGGATCCGGCAACCTTTGCTGACCTGACCGTATCCAACTTCGTCCTACACAACCTCATCCCTGTTACCATCGGCAATATCATCGGTGGTGGCGTGATGGTTGGTCTGACTTACTGGTTTATCTTCCGTCGTCATCATTAAGGATGATTTCGGGATACTACATCAATACCGTGTGAGGTAATGAAAAATGGCAGAACTTAACGAACAGTTCCAAAAAGCATGGGAAGGCTTCGCGGCCGGTGAATGGCAGACCTCTGTCAACACCCGTGACTTCATCCAGAAGAACTACACCCCGTATGAAGGTGACGAGTCCTTCCTGGCTGGCGCGACCGAAGCAACCACCAAGCTGTGGGACAAGGTCATGGAAGGCATCAAGATCGAGAACCGCACTCATGCGCCGGTCGATTTTGATACTGACCTGCCCTCCACCATTACCGCACACGATGCCGGTTATATCGATCAGAGCCTGGAGCAGATCGTTGGTCTGCAGACTGACAAGCCGCTGAAGCGCGCCATCATCGCCAACGGCGGTATCAAGATGGTTAAAACTTCTTGCGAAGTGTACGGTCGTCAACTGGACCCGATGGTCGAGAAGATCTTCACCGAGTACCGCAAGACTCACAACCAGGGCGTGTTTGACGTTTACACCAAAGACATCCTGAACTGCCGCAAGTCTGGTGTTATCACCGGTCTGCCGGATGCCTACGGCCGTGGCCGTATCATCGGTGACTACCGTCGTGTCGCTCTGTACGGTATCGACTTCCTGATGGCCGACAAACTGGCCCAGTTCAAGTCCCTGCAAGCTGACCTGGAAAACGGCGTCAACCTGGAAGCCACCATCCGTCTGCGCGAAGAGATCTCCGAGCAGCACCGTGCCCTGGCACAGATGAAGGTGATGGCTGCCAAGTACGGTTGCGATATCTCCGTACCGGCCAAGAACGCCAAAGAAGCCGTACAGTGGACCTACTTCGCCTACCTGGCGGCAGTCAAGTCCCAGAACGGTGCCGCCATGTCCTTTGGTCGTACCTCCAGCTTCCTGGACGTGTACATCGAGCGTGACCTGAAGAAAGGCCTGATCACCGAGCAAGAAGCCCAGGAGCTGATGGACCACATGGTCATGAAGCTGCGTATGGTTCGCTTCCTGCGTACCCCGGAATACGATTCACTGTTCTCCGGCGACCCGATGTGGGCGACCGAGACCCTGGCCGGTATGGGCGTTGATGGCCGTACCCTGGTCACCAAGAAC
The DNA here is from genome assembly GCF_027705695.1 of Aeromonas sp. QDB62. Lineage (NCBI taxonomy): Bacteria > Pseudomonadati > Pseudomonadota > Gammaproteobacteria > Aeromonadales > Aeromonadaceae > Aeromonas > Aeromonas sp. QDB62. The sequence goes on from NZ_JAPDCD010000019.1 coordinate 51,514, forward strand.
AGCTTCCGTATGCTGAACACCCTGTACACCATGGGCCCGTCCCCTGAGCCGAACCTGACCATCCTGTGGTCCGAGAAGCTGCCGGTCGGTTTCAAGAAGTACTGCGCCAAGGTATCCATCGAGACCTCTTCTGTTCAGTACGAGAACGATGACCTGATGCGTCCGGACTTCAACAACGATGACTACGCCATCGCTTGCTGTGTGTCCCCGATGGTGATTGGTAAGCAGATGCAGTTCTTCGGTGCTCGTGCCAACCTGGCCAAGACCATGCTGTATGCAATCAACGGCGGTATCGACGAGAAGCTCAAGATCCAGGTCGGTCCTAAAACTGACAAGGTGACCTCCGAGTTCCTGGACTATGACGATGTCATGTCTCGTCTGGATAGCTTCATGGATTGGCTGGCCAAGCAGTACGTTGCTGCGCTGAACATCATCCACTACATGCACGACAAGTACAGCTACGAAGCCTCTCTGATGGCGCTGCACGACCGTGACGTATATCGCACCATGGCGTGTGGTATCGCGGGTCTGTCCGTAGCCGCTGACTCCCTGTCTGCTATCAAGTACGCCAAGGTCAAGCCGGTTCGTGACGAAGATGGCGTTGCCATCGACTTCGAAATCGACGGTGAATACCCGCAGTTCGGTAACAACGACGCTCGCGTCGATGACATCGCCTGTGACCTGGTTGAGCGCTTCATGAAGAAAATTCAGAAGCTGAACACCTACCGTGGTGCTGTTGCTACCCAGTCTGTTCTGACCATCACCTCTAACGTGGTATATGGCAAGAAGACCGGTAACACTCCGGATGGCCGCCGTTCAGGTGCTCCGTTCGGCCCGGGTGCCAACCCGATGCACGGTCGTGACCAGAAGGGGGCAGTTGCTTCCCTGACTTCCGTCGCCAAGCTGCCGTTCGCTTACGCTAAAGATGGTATCTCCTATACCTTCTCCATCGTGCCGAACGCGCTGGGTAAAGATATGGAAGCCCAGAAAGCCAACCTGGCTGGCCTGATGGACGGTTACTTCCATCACGAGTCCAACCTGGAAGGTGGTCAGCACCTGAACGTGAACGTGATGAACCGTGAAATGCTGCTTGACGCCATGGAAAACCCGGAGAAATATCCGCAGTTGACCATCCGCGTATCCGGTTATGCCGTTCGCTTCAACTCTTTGACCAAAGAGCAACAGCAAGACGTCATCACCCGTACCTTCACCGCTTCTCTGTAATCGAGACGCAGTGAGCAAAAACCGGCGCCAAGGCGCCGGTTTTTTTATGTCTGGTTTTATTGCTAAAGAACTCCGTGGACAATGCCAACCTTGAAATTCGGGATAACAATAGGTATAACCACGCGTTTCATCAGGTATATTAAGTGAGCGGTATGATGCAATCCTCCTTTTGGCAGACCAAGAGTCTGCAGCAGATGACTGAATCCGAGTGGGAATCCCTCTGCGATGGTTGCGGCAAATGTTGCCTTAACAAGCTCATTGATGAAGATACAGATGAGCTGGTTTTCACCAATGTGGCTTGTAACCTGCTCAATACCAAGACCTGCCAGTGTTCCGATTATCTTAATCGCTTCAAAAAAGAGCCTGACTGTCTGCAGATCACTCACGACAAGATTGCCGAATATGATTGGCTCCCGTCTACCTGCGCCTATCGTTTACTGGCTGACGGGGATACTCTGCCAGAGTGGCATCCGCTGCTGACCGGCAGTCGCTCCGCCATGCATCAGGCGGGTCAATCCGTGCGTGGCAAAGTGGTTCACGAGGAGCAGGCTGGTGAGTGGATTGATCACATAATCACTTGGGCCAGTTGAGCCAAGCTATCAAGTGCAATGTAGCCTTATCTAGAGGCTGAAATCGGGTTACCCATTTTAGCTTGTGTTTTGTACCTCAAAACCCCCGATACGCTGTATCGGGGGTTTTGTCGTTCAGAAGGTGGCTCTGGAGTTTCCTTGTTGTAGATATCCGTGGTCTCACTCAGATTGTCTGGACTTGAGCCAGCCCCTTCGGCTGTAACTAAAACAATGGCGGCGTCAAAATCTGGCTGGTCTGTGTAGTCAGTGTCTATTGGGCGACCAGATAGAGGTCCCGGCTATAGACGATGTCTTGCGGGCTCTCATAGGGATAACCCTTGACGAACGGTTTGAGCAGTCGCGATTTGACGTAGAAGTAGAGCGGCGCGATAGGGGCGTCAGCCTCGATCAATGCTTCTGCCTGCTGGTAGAGCTGATTGCGCTCGGCAGCATCCTGCGAGTCGTGGGCCTTGGCCAGCAGGGCATCGTACTCCTTGTTGAACCACTTGCCGCTGTTGGCGCTGCTGCTGGAGGTCAGGATATCGAGGAAGGTGGAGGCATCGTTATAGTCCCCGTTCCAGGAGTAGCGACTCACCCCGAAATCCCCCTCGTTGAGTGCCGAGACCATGGTTTTCCACTCCATGTTGTTGAGGGTGGCGGTGACCCCCAGGTTGTGTTTCCACATGGAGGAGACAGCCAGCGCGATCTTTTTATGGCTCTCGTTGGTGTTGTAGAGGATATCCACGCTGAGCGGTTTGTCCGGGCCATAGCCCGCTTCGGCCAACAGCGCTTTGGCCTGCTTGATCCGCTCCTCTTTGCTCTGCTGCTGACTGGTCGGTTTTTTCAGGTCAAAACCATCGACACTCGGTGGGGTCAGGCTGAAGGCGGGCAGTTGCCCTTGTCCCAGGATCTTGTCGGTGATGGTCTCCCGGTCGAGGGCCAGCGAGAGCGCCTTGCGCACTTTCGGATCATCGAACGGTTTGCGGTTCACATTGAACACATAGTAATAGGTGGCGAGCATGGGGGCGCTGACCAGATCTTGCGGGCTCTGGCTCTTGATGTGCTTGTACTGCTCCAGCGGGTAGGTGGTGTAGTGCAGCTCGCCGGTGCGGTAGCGGTTGTAAGCGGCGGTTTCGGAGACGATCTCCAGATAGACCACCTTGTTCAGGACGGTGTGCTGGTTGTCCCAGTAGTGAGTATTGCGCTCGGCACTCAGCCGCTCGTTGGGGGTCCACTCCTTGAGCACGAACGCGCCGTTGGAGACGATGTTGCCCGGTTTGACCCACTCCTTGCCGAATTTTTCAATGGTGGCCTTGGGGGTCGGGAACGTGGTGTAGTGGGCCAGCATCTTCAGGAAGAAGGGGACCGGATTTTTCAGGGTCACCTGCAGGGTGTAGTCATCCAGCGCTTTGATCCCCAGCTCTGACGGGCTCTTCTTGCCCTGGATCACCTCGCCAGCATTGACCACACCGGTTAACTCGATAAACCAGGCGTAGTTGGAGGCGGTCTTGGGATCGGCTGCCCGTTGCCAGCCGTAGACATAATCGGCGGCGGTTACCGGTTCACCGTTAGACCATTTGGCCTCGGGTCTCAGCTTGAAGGTGTAGATGGTCCCAGTCTTGTCGACCTCGTAGCTGACAGCGCCTGCGGGCTGGGTCTTGCCTTTGCTATCCAGTACGTAGAGCCCTTCAAACAGATCGTTGACGATCTCGCTGCCGGCACTCTCTTCCACCAGCTGGGGGTCGATGGTAGTGGGTTCGGTGCCGATATTGGTCACGTAGATTTGTTGGGCATCCGGCAGCAGCTTGGTACCGGCAGGCACCTGGGCAGCCCAGGCGGGAAGGGCAAACAGTCCGGCTACCATGCCGGCAATGAGAGTCTTGTTCATTGATAATCCTTGAGTTTTATTTGCTTCCAAAGCGAAATCAGTGTGCTGGATTGGCGATCGGATCTCAAGAGGCAATGGCTGAAGGATGAGCAGGCCCATCAGACTCCATTTTTATTGGCGCAAGGCCAGTCAGATCGTGGCTTGCAGCAGGTTATTACCACGAATTAAGGGGCCAAAAGTTATCGAATGAAACCGTATAAAAGGCGCCAGTTACCATAAAATCAGCTGAAATAGCCTAATTATTAGGCTGCTTAATTCGCTGCAAAAACAAAAAACAGACGTTACATTAGGTTACAAATCAAGGCCGCCGGAGATCGGCATTTTTTTTGCCGATGCCTGCAAACGTTTTCAACGCCAACGGATGCGATCTAAAGGAACAAAAATGCGAAACATGATCACCATGGGTGAGTTCATCGTCAAAAAGCAGGCGGATTATCCTACCGCGACTGGCGAGCTGACCTCGTTGCTCAGCTCGATCCGCCTTGCTGCCAAGGTGGTGAACCGGGAGATCAACAAGGCGGGACTGGCGGATATCATCGGTTCCATGGGCGCAGAAAACGTACAGGGCGAGGTGCAGCAGAAGCTGGATGTCTACGCCAACGAACGCTTCAAGGCGGCACTGGAAGCGCGCGGCGAGGTGTGCGGCATGGCCTCGGAAGAGGAAGAGGACTTCGTGGCCTTTGACTCGCCGCTCTCCAAAAACTCCAAGTATGTGGTGCTGATCGACCCGCTCGATGGCTCCTCCAATATCGACGTCAACGTCTCGGTCGGGACCATCTTCTCCATCTACCGCCGTTTGAGCCCGCAGGGTTCGCCGGTGACGCTGGAGGACTTCCTGCAACCGGGCAACCGTCAGGTCGCCGCCGGTTATGTGGTTTACGGCTCCTCCACCATGTTGGTCTACACCACCGGCTTTGGCGTCAATGGCTTTACCTACGACCCTTCCATCGGTTGCTTCTGCCTCTCCCACGAGAACATCCGTATTCCGGAAGAGGGCAAGATTTACTCCATCAACGAGGGTAACTACATCAAGTTCCCGGACGGGGTGAAGAAGTACCTGAAATATTGTCAGGAGCGCGACGAGGCGACCCACAGACCCTACACCTCCCGCTATATCGGCTCGCTGGTCTCCGATTTCCACCGTAACCTGCTCAAGGGCGGCATCTACATCTATCCGTCCGGCACCAACTCACCGAACGGCAAGCTGCGCCTGCTCTATGAGTGCAACCCGATGGCGTTTCTGGTGGAGCAGGCCGGTGGCAAGGCCTCCGACGGCTTTGGCCGGATCATGGATATCCAGCCCACTGCGTTGCACCAGCGTACCCCTTACTTCGTGGGCTCGACCAAGATGGTGGAGCGGGCCGAGGCCTTTATGCGCGAGTTCTCCGCCCACGAGGATCCGGCTAATCAGGGTTGATCGTCAGAGGTGTAGGTTGGTGCTGAGCGCAGCGAAGCCCAACGTTTACCGGTGCGATTCCCTCTCCCTCTGGGAGAGGGCAGGGTGAGGGGAATGGTTTTCACTGCCCCCCTCATCCCCGGCCCTTCTCCCACAAGGGGAGAAGGGAGACGTTCGTCACCAGCCAACATAAACAAAACGGGAGCCACTGTGGCTCCCGTTTTGTTTCGCTTTCCGCCTACAGGCTGTTGTTGGCCAGATCCGTCAGCAAGCCATCGACCAGTTTCAGGCGCATGGCGCGATCCTGGGTTGGCATCTGGAAACGCAGCCGGGTCGGCCCGTCCATCTTGTAGACCCGTGGCTGGCTGGAGAGCAGCTTGACCAGATAGGCCGGATTGACCTTGGTCTCCTGGGTGAAGTCGAGATAGCCGCCGCGCTCGCTCATCTCCACCCGGCGAATGCCAAGGGCGGTGGCACGCTGGCGGAAGGCTGCCAGCTCCAGCAGGGTTTTGGTCGCCTCCGGCAGCAGGCCAAAGCGGTCGATCAGCTCCACTTTCAGCTCGCGCAGCTCCTGCTCGTCCGCCGCACTGGCGATCCGCTTGTACATGGAGAGGCGCATGTTGACGTCCGGAATATAGTCGTCCGGCAGCAGCGCAGGCAGGCGCAGCTCCACCTCGGTGTGCTGGCTCATCAGCTGCTCCAGCGAGGGCTCCTTGCCATTTTTCAGCGCCTCGACCGCCTGCTCCAGCATCTCCATGTAGAGGGTGAAGCCGACCGATTCGATCTGGCCGCTCTGATCGTCGCCGAGCAGCTCGCCTGCGCCACGGATCTCCAGATCGTGGGTCGCCAGCGCAAAACCGGCGCCGAGATCTTCGAGCGAGGCGATCGCCTCCAGCCGCTTCGCCGCATCCTTGGTCATCAGCTTGGGATGGGGGGTGAGCAGGTAGGCATAGGCCTGATGGTGAGAGCGGCCAACCCGGCCCCGCAGCTGGTGCAACTGGGCCAGACCGAGATGATCAGCCCGATCCATGATGATGGTGTTGGCGCTCGGCACGTCGATACCGGTCTCGATGATGGTGGTGCAGACCAGCAGGTTGAAGCGCTGGTGGTAGAAGTCCGACATGATCCGCTCAAGATCGCGCTCGCGCATCTGGCCATGGGCGATACCGATGCGTGCCTCGGGTACCAGCTCCGCCAGGTCGGCGGCGCATTTTTCGATGCTCTCCACGTCGTTGTGCAGGTAATAGACCTGACCACCGCGTTTGAGTTCCCGCAGCACCGCCTCGCGCACCACCGCCGGTTCGTGCTGGCGCACGAAGGTCTTGATGGCGAGTCGCTTGGCGGGCGGGGTGGCGATGATGGAGAGATCCCGCATGCCGGACATCGCCATGTTGAGGGTGCGCGGAATGGGGGTGGCGGTGAGGGTGAGGATATCCACATCGGCCCGCAGTGCCTTGATCTTCTCCTTCTGGCGCACCCCGAATCTGTGCTCCTCATCGACGATGAGCAGCCCCAAGTCCTTGAAGGTGAGCTCGGAGCCGAGCAGCTTGTGGGTGCCGATGATGATGTCGACCTTGCCCTCGGCTAGCTCCTTCATCACGGCATTTTGCTCTTTGGCGGAACGGAAGCGACTCAGTACCTCAACCCGCACCGGCCAGTTGGCGAAGCGGTCGCGGAAGTTGTCGTAGTGCTGTTGCGCCAGCAGGGTGGTGGGCACCAGCACGGCGACCTGCTTGCCGCCATGGACGGCCACAAACGCCGCCCGCATCGCCACTTCGGTCTTGCCGAAGCCCACGTCGCCGCACACCAGCCGATCCATGCTCTTGGCCTGACACATGTCCCCCAGCACTGCATTGATGGCGTTGAGCTGATCGTCGGTCTCCTCGAACGGGAAGCTGGCGGCAAACTGGCGATAGGCCTCTTTGTCGTGCTTGAAGGCAAAGCCAGCGCGGGCGGCACGTATGGCGTAGACATCCAGCAGCTCGGCCGCCACGTCGCGCACTTTTTCCGCCGCCTTGCGCCGCGCCTTGACCCAAGCCTCGCCGCCGAGCTTGTGGCTGGGCGGGTTATCCGATCCGGTATAACGGCTGATAAGGTGCAAGCTGGTGACCGGCACGAACAGCTTGTCGCCGCCGGCATATTCGAGGGTGAGGAACTCGGTGGGCAGGCCACCGGCGTCGATGGTCTCCAGCCCCAGATAGCGGCCAACCCCGTGATCCAGATGCACCACCGGCTGGCCCTGGGTCAGCTCGCCGAGGTTGCGGATCACCGCATCGGAGCTTAAGTTTTTGCTCTTCTCTCGCGCCCGCTTGCTGCGCACCTTGCCGCCCAGCAGCTCGGTCTCGGTGATCAGTGCCAATGGATCCTGATCAGCCTCCTGCCACAGGAAGCCACGCTCAAGCGGTGCGACCAGCAGGCCGTGACGATCCTGGCTCGCCATAAAGGCATCGAGGGAGGGGAACTCTTTGGGTTGCAGCGAGATACGCGCCAGCAGATCGCCCAGCACCTCCCGCCGCCCTTCGGATTCCACCGCAAACAGGGTGCGCCCGGCAAAGCCTTGCAGGAACTGGTCGAGCGCCAGCAGGGGTTGCTCCTTGCTGTGATCGAGTTGCAGATCGGGCAGCGCCGAGATGGGCAGATCGTGCTGACCGGCATCGCCCGCGGTGGCGGCCTCTTGCAGCCGTACGGCACCATATTTGCCAAGGGCGGCAAAGAGCTGCTCTACCGGCAAATAGAGCTGCGCCGGTGGCAGCAGGGGGCGGGTATTGTCCCAACGTCGGTCTTCATAACGTTGGCCGATGTCGTTCCAGAAGCGCTGGGCGGCGGGGTAGATATCCCCCACGGTGAGCAGCAGAGTATCTGCCGGCAGATAGTCAAACAGGCTGGCGGTCTGGTTGAAGAAGAGCGGCAGATAATATTCGATGCCAGCGGGCCAGCGCCCCTTGCTCACCTCCTGATAGACGGAGCCCTCGGCCCGCGACAGTTCGAATTGTTCGCGGAACTGGCCGCGAAACAGCTCGATGGCCGCCTCATCGGTGGGGAACTCCCGGGCAGGCAGCAGGCTGACCGTCTTGACCGGTTCGCTGGAGCGCTGGGTCTCGGGATCGAACGGGCGGATAGAGTCCACTTCGTCATCGAAGAAGTCGATGCGATAGGGGCTGTTGCTGCCCATCGGGAAGAGATCGAGCAGGGAGCCGCGGGCGGCAAACTCGCCATGCTCCAGCACCTGATCCACCGCAACGTAACCCGCTTCGGCCAGCCGCCCGCGCAGCTGTTGCAGATTGAGGCGCTGACCGGCCTTCACCATCAGGCTGTATTTGTCGAGATAGACCCGGGGGGCGCAGCGCAACATCAGGGTGGAGATGGGGACGATCAACACCCCCTTGCTCATCTGCGGCAGTTTGTAGAGGGTCTCGAGCCGCTGGGAGATGATGTCCTGATGAGGGGAGAAGGTGTCGTAGGGCAGGGTCTCCCAATCCGGGAACAGCAATACTGGCGCGGACTGATCGGCCAGCTGCTTGTCTGCCAGCAGATACTGCAGCTCCTGCTCAAGGCGCAGGGCGCTCGGGGTATCGGCGGTGATAAGCAGTACCGGGCCCCTGGCTTCGCTGGTGAGACGGGCTGCAATCAGCGAGAGGCTGCTGCCGACCAGCTGGCCGAGCGTGATCTTTTGGCCCGCTTTGGCGGGCAAGGCGGGGAGTTTCATTGGCATGGTTCGATTCTTTTAACGTTGACGTTATCTATCGCTGACGTTCGCTCTGGTTAGCGCTGACGCTCTTGGGCGCGCAGCTTGAGCTGTTTGGATTGCACGTGGAGGCTGGCACGTACCAGCAGTTCACGGTCATCTTCGCGGATCCGCACATAGTCGAGCAGCACATGGGTGCCATGTTCACTGCCGTCGAGCTGCTTGACCTGGCCATAGCAGTAGATGGCGGCCGCCTCTTCCCGCAGGAAGATCTTGAGGCGCACTATCTGGTGCAGGTGCGGCGCATCGCCGTGACCATGATAGGGGTGCAGATAGGTGAGCTGGCCGGCACTGAAACGCAGGGTGTGGAAGCGCTGCTCCGGATGGTCCTGCACGGAGAGCACATAGCCCATGATCATGTCGATCTTGCGGGACTGCTGATTGACGATCTCGATCAGATCGTGCATCGACTCGTTCTGGTTGCGCAGCAGGCGAGTGGTCACCAGATCGATGGAGGTAATGGCCGAGGAGATCCGAAAGGGCTCCGGCAGCTCAGCGTCCAGCTCCGCCAGTGAGGGGAGGTGGAAGTCGGCCGGCATGGGGATCACATTGACCGGCGTGGCATGAGTGACGCTGAAGAACTGTTCCTGCATGGAGGCTATCCCTTGTTGTCATGGACGGTTTCCCTTTATTATCCGGTATCTTATTTTGTTGGCAACGTACATATCCTTGAAGACCGGACTTTTTCAGCCCCTTTCGCTGGCCATCGGCCTGCGTTATGCAGGCTCGAAGCGCAGCAATCGCTTCGTCTCATTTATCTCCCTGTTCTCTACCTTTGGCATCGCCATCGGGGTTGCCGCCCTGATGGTGGTCATTTCGGTGATGAACGGTTTCGAAGGGCAGCTCAAAGGGCGCATCCTCGGGGTGATCCCCCATGTGGTGGTGACCAATCAGGCTGGCCGCATTGATGCAGACCCGCAAGGCTTGCCGGATCTGGCCAAACTCCCCCATGTGGTCGCCTCGGCCCCCATGCTCGACAGCGAAGGGATGCTGCAAAGCCCCGGCCAGCTGACCGGGGTGAGCGTGCAGGGGATCGACCCTGCGCACTGGCCCAAGGATGACATCCTGCACTCCCAGATGCTGGGGGGACGGCTCGATACCTTGCAGGCCGGTCACTACCGCATCGTGCTGGGGCAGGGGGTGGCACGCCGCCTCAATGTCTCCATCGGCGATCAGGTTCGTCTGCTCCTGACCGAAGGGACCCGCTTCACCCCGTTTGGCCGGGTACCGGCCCAGCGCCTCTTTACCGTCTCCGGTATCTTCGGGGTCGGCGCCGATGTGGATAACCAGATTGCGTTGATCGCGCTGGGTGATGCCCAGCGGCTGCTGCGCCTGCCGACAGAAACCGTCGGTGGCATTCGCCTCTGGCTCGATGATCCCTTTGCGGCCGACGAGGTGATCAAAACACCGTTGCCGGACGGGTTGTTATGGCAGGATTGGCGCCGCGAGCGGGGCGAGCTGTTCCAGGCAGTCGCCATGGAGAAACGGATGATGGGGCTGATGCTGGTGCTGATCATCGCCGTCGCCACCTTCAACATCCTCTCTGCGCTGGTGATGGTGGTGACGGACAAGGAGGGCGAAGTGGCCATCCTGCGCACCATGGGCATGAGTGAGTCGGGGATCGTCAAAATCTTCATGGTGCTCGGCGCCTCCAGCGGGGTGATTGGTGCCCTGTTTGGCGGACTGGCGGGCCTTGCGCTCAGCCTGGGTCTCAACCCCCTGCTCAATGCGGTGGGGCTCAACCTCTATATGGCGGCGGGTGGCAGTGGTCTGCCGGTCATCGTCGAGCCGGCTCAGGTCATCACCATTTTGCTGGGCGCCGTGCTGCTGAGCTTCAGTGCCACCCTCTATCCGGCGGCCCGCGCTGCGCGGGTGAAACCGGCTGAGGCGCTGCGTTATGAGTAATGCCGTGAATAATGCATCTTCTGTTGTGACTGGTGCCCCCGTTGTTGCGGGTGCCAGCGTTGTTACCGAGGCAAGTGGAGCCCCTGTTATGAATGAAGCCGTATCCCGTGAACCTCTGCTGCGCTGCCAGGCGCTCAATCATGTCTATAAAGAGGGGGAGCTGGAGACTCAGGTGCTCAAGGGGATCGATCTCTGTGTCGCGCCCGGTGAAATGCTGGCGGTCGTGGGGAGCTCGGGCTCCGGCAAGACCACTCTGCTGCATCTGATGGGGGCGCTGGACAACCCCTCCAGCGGCGCCGTGCTGTTCAAGGGGGAGGATATCCACCATTGGGACAGCCGTACCCAGGCCCGTTTTCGCAACCGCGAGCTGGGCTTTGTCTACCAGTTCCATCACCTGCTCTCCGAGTTCAGTGCGCTGGAAAATACGGCCATGCCGCTGCTGATCGCCGGTGAATCGGTGGCGGTTGCCACCGAGAAGGCGACCAGAATGTTGGGTCGGGTAGGGCTCTCCCATCGCTTGAACCACCGTCCCTCCGAGCTCTCCGGTGGCGAACGCCAGCGGGTGGCGATCGCCCGGGCGCTGGTCAACGAACCGAGTCTGGTATTGGCGGACGAACCCACCGGCAATCTGGATCACGCCAGTGCCACAGCTGTCTACGAACTGCTGTGTGAACTGAATCGTGAACTGGGCACCGCCTTTGTGGTGGTGACCCACGATCTGAGCCTGGCGGCCAAGCTCCATCGCCGGGTGACCTTGGTGAGCGGTGTGATGGCGGAGGTTGCCTGATGTTCAAACCGCTGCCCCTTTTTCTGGGCCTGCGTTACAGCCGCTCCCGCCGTCGCAACGGGTTTATCGCCTTTATCTCTGCCTCTTCCCTGATCGGTATCGCCCTCGGGGTGATGGCGCTGATCCTGGGCCTCTCCGCCATGAACGGCTTCGAGCGGGAGCTCAAAGATCGGGTGCTCTCCGTGGTGCCGCAAGGTGAGCTGGACGCCGTCGAGCGGCCGCTGCCGGATTGGCCCCGTCTGCGCGACTACCTGCTGGCCCAGCCGGGTGTCGAGGCGGCCGCGCCGGTCATTCGCCTCAATGGCCTGCTGGAGCACGGCTCCGCCCTCAAGGGGGTGCAGCTGCGTGCCGTGCTGCCGGAGCTGGAAGCCAATCTGTCGGATGCGGGCAAATACATGACGGGCCGCGGCCTGCGTGAGCTGCAACCGGGCGAGCATGGGGTGATCCTCGGTAAGACCATCGCCGACAAGCTCGGGGTCAAGGTGGGGGACTCGGTCGCCCTGCTGCTGCCGCAAGGGGGCGATCAGGCCGGGATCAAGAATCCCCGGCGCGAAGCCCTGACCGTGGTGGGACTGCTGGAAATTGGCGGTCAGCTCGACGGTCTGCTCGGCTTTATGCATCTGGCCGATGCCCAGACCATCACCGGTATGGGCAGCGATGTGGAGGGCTTCAGCCTGCGGGTGAGCGATGTGCTCAAGGCGCAATCCATCACGGTGGCTGCCGCGCAGCAGTTCCCCCATCACGTCTATATCCACAGCTGGATGAACAGCCAGGGTTACCTCTATCAGGACATCCAGATGGTGCGTACCGTCATGTATGTGGTGATGCTGATGGTGGTGGCCGTCGCCTGTTTCAACATCGTCTCCACCCTGGTGATGGCGGTGAACGAAAAGCGCAGCGAGATCGCCATCCTGAAGACCATGGGAGCGAGCCCCGGCCAGATCCGGCTTACCTTCGTCATTCAGGGGATGGTCAACGGCGTGGCCGGTGCCCTGCTTGGCGCCCTGCTGGGTGGGCTGCTCTCCAGCAAGCTGACCCAGATCCTGGGCGTTATTGAAAAGCTCATCGGCCACCGCTTCCTCAATCCGGATATCTACTTCATCGACTTCTTGCCGACCGAGTTGCATATGCAGGATCTGCTCATCGTGACGGGCGCCGCCATTCTGATGAGCCTGCTGGCGACCCTCTATCCCGCCTGGCGGGCGAGCGGTCTGGTGCCGTCCCGCGAGCTGGGTCACTGATGCGCGGCATCTGATCCGATGATAAAGAACGAAGGGCCCGCCAGTGCAAACCGGCGGGCCCTGCTGTTTTCAGGTCATGTGGACTGGCTTAGTGGGCGTTCAGCTCATCGAGTGGCAGGGAGAAGCTGGCCACAAAAGTGTCGATAAAGTAGCGCATCTCCTCGCTCATCCGCGCTTCCAGCATGGCCTCGAGGCGCTTGCGAGCCGGTTCAAACTCCCGGTTGCCCGCGTTGATCTCCTCCAGACACTTGGTATAGGCGCAGAGGGTGTCGGCATCTTTCACCAGTCGAGCCAGCTCGCCATCCAGGGCTGCCGAATCGAGCAGCGGGCGAAAGTCCTCGACCAGCTCAGGTGGCAGCATGGCCAGCAGACGCTGCTCGGCGGCCAGCTCTATCTTTTTGTACTCGCGGGCAATTTCGGGGTTGAAGTATTTTACCGGGGTGGGCAGATCGCCGGTCAGCACCTCGCTACTGTCGTGATAGAGCGCCATCACGGCGGCGCGGTCGGCATGCACGCTGCCGCCAAACAGCCGGTTTTTGATGATGCCGAGGGCATGGGCCACCATAGCGACCTGCAGGCTGTGCTCGGCGATATTTTCGGGCTGGATGTTGCGCATCAGGGGCCAGCGGTAGATGAGCTTCATGCGGGCGAGATTGGCGAAAAAGTGGCTGGGTAACATGATGGCCTCAACAAAAGAGAATAGAAAAGGGCAGACCCCAGTCTGCCCTTTTTTTCGTTGCAAGGCAGCGTCTGCCCGCGCATTTCCTGCAGTTAGCGGATATAGCGACCCGATTCCGCCTCGTGGTTGGTCACAATCATCTGGCCGATGGGGGCCAGGCTGATCAGTGCCAGCTTGAGGTGCTGAATACCGAACGGGATACCGATAATGGTCACGAAGCAGGCCAGCGCGGAAGCGATGTGGCCGATGGCCAGCCAGATGCCGATCAGCACGAACCAGAGGATGTTGCCAATCAGCCCCAGGGTGCCGGTGCCGATATCGCTCTGGCCGGTCATGGTCTTGCGATTGACCGCCTGCTTGCCAAACGGGAAGAAGGTAAAGGTGCCGATCACGAAGCAGGCGCGTCCCCAGGGGATGCCGACCAGCGAGATAAAGCAGATAAGACCGGCCAGCCACCAGGCCAGGCCCATAAAGATACCTCCCAGTACAAACCAGAGCAGATTGAACAAGAAGCGGAAAAAGGCCATGTGAGTGACTCCAGATACATCAATTTGGCTGCCACCATAACGAGGGAGGGCAGGGGACGCAATGGTTGATTGGGTCAATCGCCATTTGGCTGGACAAATTAAGTCGCCGCCCGCGACAGAGGCCCGTTTTGCGGCGAAAAATGGGTAATAAATCGACATTCGGCTGAAAAAAGGTGAACAAACGCAAAATTATCGTCACCGGATGGTTGAAGTCGGGTGCCTCTCTCCCCATATAAAGGGCAGTTTTGCACGAATTGTGCTTTCACGCCGCTCAATGTGGGGGATGTGTGGCTCGACTCGACCAAAGTGCGCCGCTATAATGCCGCGTCATATTTTCTCATCACAAAGACATATTGTTGTCTTTATAAACAGGAAGACTCCGGGCTTTGCCCAGGGGCAATAAGGGTCAGCACACAGTGCTGAGTTGAACGAGGTAGAAGAATGCAAGTTTCTGTAGAGACAACCCAGGGTCTGGAACGCCGTCTTACCATCACTGTACCGGCCGCTACCGTAGACGCCGCTGTGCGTAAAGAATTGAATGGCCTGGCCAAAACTCGTCGCATCGACGGTTTCCGTCCTGGCAAGGCTCCGGTTGCCATCATCAAGAAGATGTTCGGCGCCATGGCTCACGCCCGCGTTGCTGATGAAATGATGCAGAGCAACTTCATCAAAGCCATCATCGAAAACAAACTGAGCCCGGCCGGTGCCCCGACCATGGATCCGAAAGAGATCCAGGAAGGTCAGGATTTCGAATTCACCGCCACCTTCGAAGTGTACCCGGAGTTCGAAGTTGCGGGTCTCGAGACCATCAAGGTCGAGAAGCCGGTTGCGACCGTGAAGGATGAAGATCTGGCCAACATGATCGACACCCTGCGCAAGCAGCACGCTACCTGGGCTGATGCCGATGTTGCCGCTGCCAATGGCATGCGTGTGACCCTGGACTTCGTCGGTTCCATCGACGGTGAAGAGTTCGACGGCGGCAAAGCTGAAGGCTTCTACCTGGTGCTGGGCGCTGGCCGCATGATCCCGGGCTTCGAAGACGCCATCATGGGCAAGAAAGCAGGCGACGAGTTCACCATCGAAGTGACCTTCCCGGCTGACTACCACGCTGAAAACCTGAAAGGCAAAGAAGCCAAGTTCGCTTCCAAGCTGATCAAGGTTGAAGAGCAGATCCTGCCTGAGCTGACCGAAGAGTTCGTCAAGCGTTTCGGTATCGAAAGCGGTTCTGTTGAAGAGCTGAAAGCCGAAGTGCGCAAGAACATGGAGCGCGAACTGGCTCAAGCCCTGAAAAACAGCGTGAAAGAGCAGGTTCTGAACGGTCTGGTTGAAGCCAACATGATCGACCTGCCGAAGGCCGCTGTTGCTCAAGAGATCGATACCCTGCGTCAACAGGCACTGCAGCGTTTCGGTGGTTTCCAGGGCGGCAACGCACCCGAGCTGCCGGCTGAACTGTTCCAAGCTCAAGCCGAGCGTCGTGTGCGCGTTGGCCTGCTGCTGGGCGACGTGATCCGCACCAACGAGATCAAGGCTGACGATGCCCGCGTAACCAGCATCATCGAGTCTATGGCGACTGCCTACGAAGATCCGAAGGAAGTGATCGAGTACTACCAGAAGAACGAGCAGATGCTGAACGGCGTTCGTAACCTGGCAGTTGAAGATCAAGCCATCGACCTGATCCTGTCCAAAGCGCAAGTGACCGAAAAAGAAGTTGCCTTTGACGACGTGATCAACAAGTCTGGCGCCGCTGCCTAAGAACATTTGACTTAAGGTCAAGACTGTTAAGTATAATGGCTCGTGTGATCTCCACTCGGGCCATTTTATTTTAGGGACAATGCCTTATGTATAAAAACTATAACGATGTAACCGAATCCCCACGCAATGCACTCATCCCGATGGTGGTAGAGCAGACTGCCAAGGGTGAACGTTCCTACGATATTTACTCCCGTCTGCTGAAAGAGCGGGTGATCTTCCTGACCGGTCAGGTTGAAGATCAGATGGCCAATCTGGTGGTTGCCCAACTGCTGTTCCTCGAGTCCGAGAATCCGGACAAGGACATCTATATCTACATCAACTCACCGGGTGGTTCGGTGACTGCGGGCATGTCTATCTATGACACCATGCAGTTCATCAAGCCGGATGTCAGCACCGTCTGCATGGGTCAGGCCTGCTCCATGGGCGCCTTCCTGCTGGCCGGTGGCGCCAAGGGCAAGCGTTTCTGCCTGCCGAACGCTCGCGTGATGATCCACCAGCCGCTGGGTGGCTTCCAGGGTCAGGCATCTGATATCCAGATCCACGCCCAGGAGATCCTGAAGATCAAAAATACCCTGAACGAGCGTCTGGCGTTCCATACCGGTCAGGACATGGCTACCATCGAGCGTGACACCGATCGTGACAACTTCATGTCCGCCGAGCAGGCCGTGGCCTATGGTCTGGTAGACGGTGTCCTGAGCCAGCGTAGCTGAGCAGGGTGTCCCGGTCTGTTGTAAACTCAACAGGCCGATCCATCCTCTATTGATAAAACGAGGTTGCTGAATGACAGAAAAACGCAAGGGTGAGGGTGATAAGCTGCTCTACTGCTCTTTTTGCGGCAAAAGCCAGCATGAAGTGCGCAAGCTGATCGCTGGCCCTTCCGTCTACATATGTGATGAGTGCGTCGAGCTGTGCAACGACATCATCCGCGAAGAGATCCGCGAGATCTCGCCCAAGCGCGATGGTAACGAGCTGCCGACCCCTCATCAGATCCGCGCTCATCTCGATGACTATGTGATCGGGCAGGAGTACGCCAAGAAGGTGTTGGCCGTTGCGGTTTACAACCACTACAAGCGTCTGCGTAACAGCGGCGAAAACAGTGGTGTGGAGCTCGGCAAATCCAACATCCTGCTGATTGGCCCGACCGGTAGCGGCAAGACCCTGCTGGCCGAGACCCTGGCTCGTCTGCTGGATGTGCCGTTCACCATGGCCGATGCGACCACCCTGACCGAAGCCGGTTATGTGGGCGAGGACGTGGAGAACATCATCCAGAAGCTGCTGCAAAAGTGCGACTACGACGTAGAGAAGGCCCAGCGTGGCATCGTCTATATCGACGAGATCGACAAGATCTCCCGCAAGTCGGACAACCCCTCCATCACCCGCGATGTCTCCGGGGAAGGGGTACAGCAGGCACTGCTCAAGCTGATCGAAGGGACCATCGCTTCCGTGCCGCCGCAAGGTGGTCGCAAGCATCCGCAGCAGGAGTTCTTGCAGGTTGATACCTCCAAGATCCTCTTCATCTGTGGCGGTGCCTTTGCCGGTCTGGACAAGGTGATCGAGCAGCGTTCCGTGAAGGGAACCGGTATCGGTTTTGGCGCCGAGGTGAAATCCAAGGATGCCAAGGCCACCCTGAGCGAGACCTTCGCCAAGGTGGAGCCGGAAGATCTGATCAAATATGGTCTGATCCCCGAGTTCATCGGCCGTCTGCCTGTGGTCGCGACCCTGACCGAACTGGACGAGTCTGCTCTCATCCAGATCCTGAAAGAGCCGAAAAACGCGCTGACCAAACAGTATGCTGCGTTGTTTGATCTGGAAGGGGTCGAGCTGGAGTTCCGTGACGACGCACTCAACGCCATTGCCCGCAAGGCGATGGAGCGTAAAACCGGTGCTCGTGGTCTGCGTTCCATTGTGGAAGCTGTGCTGCTGGATACCATGTATGACCTGCCTTCTCTGGAAGGGGTCAGCAAGGTGGTGATCGACGAGACCGTGATCAAAGGGGACTCCGCGCCCTTGATGATCTACGAAAATCCCGAGACCCAGGCTGCTGCATCAGAGTAAATGTCTGATTTTTAATCAAATGGAAGGGGCTTTTTGCCCCTTTCATGCTTTTTACGGTTTCGGCGATTGAATCTCATCTCTGCGCCCCCATATACTCAGCCAAGCGCTTTGCCAACGGTATAACAAGCCGAGAGGACATATATGAACCTAGAGCGTTCAGAACGCATCGAGATTCCCGTCCTGCCTCTTCGTGACGTGGTGGTTTATCCCCACATGGTCATTCCACTCTTTGTGGGGCGGGAAAAATCCATTCGCTGTCTGGAAGCGGCCATGGAGCAGGACAAGAAAGTTCTGCTGGTGGCCCAGAAGGATGCGTCAACCGATGAGCCGACCGTGGAGGAGATCTTCACCGTCGGGACAGTGGCCAATATTCTGCAGATGCTCAAGCTGCCGGACGGCACCGTCAAGGTGCTGGTAGAGGGGGGGCAGCGCGCCCGCCTGGAGCGGATGATCGACGACAAGGATTTCTTTGTCTGCGAGGCCCAGTACATCCCCTCCCAAGCCATTGAGGAGAAGGATCAGGAAGTCCTGGTTCGCTCTGCCATCGGCCAGTTTGAAGGCTATATCAAGCTCAACAAGAAGATCCCGCCCGAGGTGCTCACCTCGATTTCGGCGATCGACGATGCTGCGCGCCTGGCCGACACCATGGCGGCCCATATGCCGCTCAAGCTGGAAGACAAGCAGAAGGTATTGGAGATCGTTTCGGTCTCCGAGCGCATCGAATTCCTGATGGCGATGATGGAGTCGGAGATTGACCTGCTGCAGGTCGAGAAGCGCATCCGCACGCGCGTCAAGAAGCAGATGGAAAAGAGCCAGCGCGAGTATTACCTCAACGAGCAGATGAAGGCCATTCAGAAAGAGCTGGGTGAGCTGGAAGACAGCCCGGATGAGTTTGAAGCGCTCAATCGCAAGATTGAAGAGGCTGGCATGCCGGAAGATGCCCGTGAAAAGGCGCAGGCCGAGCTTGCCAAGTTGAAAATGATGTCGCCCATGTCCGCCGAGGCTACCGTAGTTCGCAGCTATGTGGACTGGATGGTTCAGGTGCCGTGGAAGGCGCGCTCCAAGGTCAAGAAAGATCTGGGCAAGGCGCAAGAGGTACTGGATGCCGATCACTATGGCCTGGAGAAGGTCAAGGATCGCATTCTCGAATATCTGGCGGTACAGGCGCGGGTGAACAAGCTCAAGGGCCCCATCCTCTGTCTGGTTGGCCCTCCCGGTGTGGGCAAGACCTCGTTGGGCCAATCCATCGCCAAGGCGACTGGCCGCAAATATGTGCGGATGGCCCTCGGTGGGGTGCGTGACGAGGCGGAGATCCGCGGTCACCGTCGTACCTATATCGGTTCCATGCCAGGCAAGCTCATCCAGAAGATGGCGAAAGTCGGCGTGAAGAACCCGCTGTTCCTGCTCGACGAGATCGACAAGATGAGCTCGGACATGCGTGGCGATCCCGCGTCTGCCTTGCTGGAAGTGCTCGATCCGGAACAGAACAACAGCTTCAACGATCACTACCTGGAAGTGGATTATGACCTGTCGGACGTGATGTTCGTGGCCACCTCCAACTCCATGAACATCCCGGGTCCGTTGTTGGACCGGATGGAAGTGATCCGTCTCTCCGGTTACACCGAAGATGAGAAGCTCAACATTGCCAAGCAGCATCTGGTTGCCAAGCAGATCCAGCGCAACGGCCTGAAAGAGTCCGAGATCACCATTGAGGATTCAGCGTTGGTCGGGGTGATCCGTTACTACACCCGCGAGGCGGGGGTACGGAGTCTGGAGCGCGAGATCTCCAAGATTTGTCGCAAGGCGGTCAAGCGCATCCTGCTGGACAAGAGCATCAAGCATGTTCAGGTCAATCAGGCCAACCTCAAGGAGTTCCTCGGGGTACAGCGGTTCGATTACGGCAAGGCCACCGACCAGAACCAGGTTGGTCAGGTATGCGGCTTGGCGTGGACCGAAGTGGGTGGCGATCTGCTCACCATCGAGACCACCAACATGCCTGGCAAGGGCAAGCTCACTTATACCGGTTCGCTCGGTGAAGTGATGCAGGAGTCTATCCAGGCGGCCATGACGGTGGTACGGACTCGAGCCGAGAAGTTGCGTATCAACGCCGACTTCTACGAGAAGCGCGATATCCATGTGCACGTACCGGAAGGGGCAACCCCGAAAGATGGTCCGAGTGCCGGTATCGCCATGTGTACCGCCCTGGTCTCCAGCTTGACCGGTAATCCGGTTCGTGCGGATGTGGCCATGACAGGGGAGATCACCTTGCGCGGCGAAGTGCTGCCCATCGGTGGTCTCAAGGAGAAGTTGCTGGCAGCTCATCGTGGCGGCATCAAGCGAGTGCTTATTCCGAAAGAGAACGAGCGTGACCTTGAGGAGATCCCGGCAAACGTCAAACAAGACCTTGAAATTTATCCGGTTCGCTGGATTGACGAGGTGCTGGAACTGGCGTTGCAGGACAATCCACAGGGGTTTGAACGCGTTTCTGTCGTGTAAATGTTGATGCGCCGCAAATTTGGCGCATTCGGTGGGTGGTTAAGGCTTGCATGCGCCCGATAACGGAAGTAGCCTTGACCACCGATCGGGTACTCGTGATGAGTCGCAATACGTTGTGTGGCGCGGGTTTGCGCCAGATTGTCACTTGCAACTGATCAGGAGGCTTGCTATAAAACATCCACTTGTTGTGGCCAGGGAAATCAGCGCCGCAGCGGTGTTCGATAAAAGGGGAATATAAGAGTGAATAAATCTCAACTGATTGACAAGATTGCAGACGGTGCTGATATCTCCAAGGCTGCTGCTGGCCGTGCGTTGGATGCCTTCATTGATGCTGTAGGTGAAGCTCTGAAAGAGGGTGACCAGGTAGCTCTGGTTGGTTTCGGCACTTTCGCTGTGCGTGAGCGTGCTGCCCGTTCTGGCCGTAACCCGCAAACTGGCGCGACCATCGAAATCGCTGCTGGTAAAGTTCCTGCCTTCAAAGCCGGTAAGGCCCTGAAAGACGCTGTTAACTAAGTCGGGCGCTGATATCTGTCGGCTACCGTCCTTGGTCGCAGACCAGACAAGTTAGAGAGTCTTCTCTCATACTGATTGACCAAGGCGCATCGCAATCGGTGCGCCTTTTTATTGTTTACGCCCATCGAGTTCGGGAGCATAAGTACAAACATGATGTTGGATAAACTACGCGAAGGGGCGCAGGGCAAGGTAGCCAAGGTTATCTTGGGCCTGATCATCCTCTCCTTTGCCTTGGCTGGTGTAGGTAGCTACCTGAACGGCCCGGCCCGTACCGCCCCCGCCACCGTCAATGGCACCGAGATCAGTGCTGCGGCACTGGAAAATGCCTACCGTAACGAGCGCGCCCGCATGGAATCCCAGATGGGAGAGGCATTCAGCCAGCTGGCCGCGAACCCCGATTACATGAAACAGTTCCGCCGTGGCGTGCTGGATCGGTTGATCGATCAGGCGTTGCTGGACAGCAAGGCCCGTGAACTGGGTCTGCGCATCAGCGACGAGCAGATCAAGCAAGCCATCGTGGAGATGCCCGAGTTTGCCGAAAACGGCAAGTTCAACAATGACCGCTATCTGCAACTGATCCGTCGTGCCGGTATGACTCCCGAAATGTTCCGTGACTCTCTGCGTCAGGACATGGTGCGTCAACAGCTGATGGGCGCCCTGCTGGGCACCGAATTCTCCCTCAAGGGTGAAGCGGAGCAGCTCGACAAGCTCTACAACCAGACTCGCGATCTGCGTCTGGTGCGTCTGGCCGCCGCCAATTATGTGGATGATGTTCAGGTCTCTGACAACGAGCTGGAGCAGTACTACAAGACCAATGGCGCCCGTTTCATGAACGACGAACAGGTCAAGGTCGACTATCTGCTGCTGGACGCTGCCAACCTCGCCAAGGACATCAAGGTCACCGAGCAGGATGCCCAGGATTACTACGATCAGCACCAGGATCTGTTCCAGCGTGCCGAGCGTCGTCATGTGGCTCACATCCTGATCCCGTTTGGCAAGGACGAGAAAGCCGCCGAGCAGAAGGCAGAAGCCGTGCTGGCCAAAGCCAAGGCGGGTGATGATTTCGCTGCGCTGGCCAAGGCTGACTCTGCCGATACCTTCTCCGCCAAAAAAGGCGGCGAGCTGGACTGGTTCGAGAAAGGGGTGATGGATCCTGCCTTCGAAAAAGCCGCCTTCGCCCTGAACAAGGCGGGTGATCTCTCCACCGTGGTGAAGAGCCCGTTCGGTTTCCACATCATCAAGCTGCTGGGGGTTGAAGCTGCCCAGACCAAGCCGTTTGCCGATGTGAAGGAAGAGACCATCACGCGTCTGCAAGCTGACAAGGCCAAGGAGCTGTTCTTCGCCGAGCAGCAGAAGATGGCTGACAACAGCTTCGAGAACCCGGACTCGCTGGACCTGACCGCTGACGCCATGGGGATGAAGGTACAATCTTCCGATTTCTTCACCCAGGCGAGCGCCCCGGCTCCGCTGAACGATCCCAAGGTGCTTTCCGTGGCGTTCTCCGAGCAGCTGCGCGATGACAACACCAACTCCGACGTGATCGAGCTGGCGGATGGCAAGGCGCTGGTGCTGCACATCACCGGTCACCAGCCCAAAGCCGTCAAGCCGTTGGCTGAAGTGAAAGAGCAGGTGATTGCCGCCATCAAGCATGATAAGGCCGGTGAAGTGGCCCGTGGCAAGGCGCAGGGCCTGCTGGACAAGCTGAAGGTCGGTGAGAGCATCACTGCCGATCTGACCGCCCTCGGTCTGAAAGTGGAGACCCACAAAGGGGTTGCCCGCTTCGATCGCGAGCTGGATCAGAACCTGATTGCCCAGGCGTTCACACTGCCCCATCCGATCGACGGCAAGCCGAGCGTGGCACTGGTTGCCGAGACCAATGGTGACCGCGTGGTGGTTGCCCTGGACAAGGTTAACGTCCCGGCCGCCGCATCCGGCATGGCCGCCATGCTGCAAGGTCAGCTGGGTCAGGGCAAAGCTCAGGTGAGTTACAAGTCTCTGATCGACGAGCTGCGCAAAGCGGCCAAGATCGAGTACTTCACCAGTGTGGAAGCCACAGTCGAGTAATCGGCACCGCGCAATCCACTGAAAACGGCTCCTTGATGGAGCCGTTTTTTTATCTGTGGGTGAGGGCGATATTCAAGCTCTGCTCTCTGCTCTCTGCTCTCTGCTCTCTGCTCTCTGCTCTCTGCTCTCTGCTCTCTCTCTACAGTTTCCGCTTTGTTCTGTGGCTTGCTGTGGCCGTTCCTGGGTCATACGCCATATCCGTCGTCATAAAAAACGGGATATAAAAAAAACCGGCACATAGGTGCCGGTTTGTCATTGCTAGCGTGTGCAGGGTAGCGGTTACACCACGCCCTGAGTGCGCAGATAATCCTCGTAGGTACCGCCGAAGTCGCGGATACCGTCTTCGCTCAGCTCCAGGATGCGGGTCGCCAGGGAGGAGACGAACTCACGGTCGTGGGAGACGAAGATCAGGGTGCCCTTGTACATCTCGAGGGCCAGGTTCAAGGATTCGATAGATTCCATGTCCAGGTGGTTGGTCGGTTCATCCATGATCAGGATGTTGGGGCGCTGCATCATCAGCTTGCCGAACAGCATGCGGCCCTGTTCACCACCGGAGAGTACCTTGACCGGCTTTTTGATATCGTCCTGAGTGAACAGCAGACGACCGAGGATAGAGCGAACCGCCTGCTCATCTTCGTTCTCCTGTTTCCACTGGGCCATCCAGTCAAACACATTGAGATCGGTGTTGAAGTCTTCGGCGTGATCCTGGGCGTAGTAGCCGATTTGGGCATTCTCGGACCACTTGATGGTGCCGGTATCCGGCGCCAACTCTCCGACCAGGGTCTTGATCAGGGTCGATTTACCGATACCGTTGGTACCCAGAATGGCGACCTTCTCGCCCACTTCCAGCATCATGTTGAGGCCCTTGAACAGGGGCGCCTCGCCGTAGCCTTTGGATACACCTTCGATTTCCAGGATGTTGCGGTAGAGCTTCTTCTCCTGCTCGAAGCGGATGAAGGGGTTCTGACGGCTGGAGACCTTCACTTCCTCAATCTTGATCTTGTCGATCTGCTTGAGGCGGGAGGTGGCCTGGCTGGACTTGGATGCGTTGGCACTGAAACGGGAGACGAAGGATTGCAGATCGGCGATCTGGGCCTTCTTCTTGGCGTTGTCGGCCAGCAGACGCTCGCGCGCCTGGGTGGCGGCCAGCATGTAGTCATCGTAGTTGCCCGGATAGACGCGCAGCTCGCCGTAGTCCAGATCCGCCATGTGGGTACAGACAGAGTTCAGGAAGTGACGGTCGTGAGAGATGATGATCATGGTACTTTCACGATCGTTGAGCACCTGCTCCAGCCAGCGGATGGTGTTGATATCCAGGTTGTTGGTCGGTTCGTCCAGCAGCAGGATGTCAGGGTTGGAGAACAGCGCCTGTGCCAGCAGCACCCGCAGTTTCCAGCCTGGGGCCACTTCACTCATCGGGCCGTTGTGCTGTTCGATGGGAATACCGGCACCCAGCAGCAACTGACCGGCACGCGCTTCGGCGGTGTAGCCGTCATATTCAGCGACCAGCCCTTCCAGCTCGGCAGCCTTCATGTAGTCGTCATCGGTCGCTTCGAGGTTGGCGTAGATGGCATCGCGCTCGGCAATGGCCGCCCACAGCTCGGTGTGACCCATCATGACCACGTCCAGGACACGGGTATCTTCGTAGGCGAACTGATCCTGGCGCAGCTTACCGATGCGTTCATTGACGTCCAGGCTCACATTACCGCCGCTGGGCTCAAGATCGCCGCCGAGGATCTTCATAAAGGTGGACTTGCCACAGCCGTTGGCGCCAATAAGGCCATAGCGGTTGCCGCCGCCAAACTTGACGTTGATGTTCTCGAACAGCGGCTTGGCGCCGAATTGCATGGTGATGTTATTGCTGCTAAGCATAGTGTGTAAAAAAATTCCTTAATTATCAGCGCATTGCTGCACTGGTTGAAAATGCTGGGGCGCTATTGGGGCAAATGCCCATTTTTTTGCATCGAACTCCAGATAGAATCGACTTCACTTCGGCTGGCCGATTCGATCCATTTTCCATAGACCTCTTGCAACATTCTTGCAGAGTTGTGACCCATCTGTTCAGCTATGAACGCAAGGTTTCCGTGAGCGGTGATGTTCCAACTGGCATAAGTATGCCTAAGTTGATAGGCCCGGCGATAACGAACCCCAGATTTATTGATTGCAGCTCTCCATGGGGACACCATGAAAACACCAGAGTAAAAAGGTGGCCTATCCGGCACAACTTTGGTTGGTCGGAAGACAGGGCGCAATGTTTGGCGCACGATCATGCCACCTGGTAGGTGCATGTCAATCTCTGCGTCCAAAAGTGCCCCAGTTATCTTGAATTGATCCTGCAGAGCATTCAGGGCTGGCGGCATAAGGTGAACGGTTCTTGTTCGGTTTGTCTTCGGCAGCTTGAACTGCATTTTTTGCTGAGTCAGGTTTCTCTGCACATGCATAACCCGATTCTCGAAATCAATATCACCCCAACTGAGAGCTCTCAGCTCACCCGGGCGGATCCCTGTGTAGGCGAGGGTCAGTAGCATGTTCTTGAACTGTTTGTTGGTTGTAACCTCGATCAGCCTTTGGAACTCCCAATGCTCGAAAGGATCCGCGCTCTTTTCGGTGTTCAGCCGAGCAGCTGCAACGCGCACGTCAAACTCTCGCTCTACCAGTTCATTCCGCGCTGCCCAGCCAAGCAGGTTCCCTGCATGGGCAAGATAGGTTCTTACCGTTCTTGGCTTGCAGTCAGTGAGCAAGTGGTTACGCAGTCTTTCAATGTGCATGGGCAGCAAATCAGCTATTGGCATATCGCTGCCGAGAAACTCGGTCATTCTTTTGAACGCGCTGCGATATGAGCGCTTTGTCGATAAACCAACAGTTGGGCCTGCACTCTCAACGAACGCGGCAGCGGCCTCAGCAAGCGTCATCCGGGTTGTTGTGCGCATGCCAAGGCGGGCAAGTACCTTCGAGTTGGGGAAGTGCTTTGCATAGTCAAAGCTGCCAAGGGCAATCTCGTGCTTTATCGCCGCTAGTTTGTTCGCTGCGAATTTGACGTTTGCCTTAGTGATGGGGATGTCCAATACCTCTCTGCACCGGCGCCCCTTATAGCTGAAACAGATCCGTAGCTTGCTGCCATGCACTTCAACACCAGTCAGCCCGGCAACCAGAGAGGCTTGGTTATCTATTGCGCTGACTCTACCCATTTGTCGTACTCCTCGACGCTGTAACGAACCTGACCATCAGGGCCATATTTCCAGATTATTCCTTCTGGCCACTCACCCTTCAGGCGGCGCCCCTCTGCAGCCTTCTCGGTCATCCCTGTCAGGGCCTCAAAAAGGCGTGGTTTCACCCATCTTGCGCACGGGTAGATGTAATTTCCTTGCATGTGGTCCTCGCGATTAAAAGAGACTCGAGCCGGTGACGCCCGAGCTGGTTGTAGTAAAAGGTTTGAACTTGCTTGCGGGAGTTGGCAGCCTGGTCAAGGCGGTATTCCCCCAGTTCGGTGGTTTTCAGGCTGTGTCGGTTGGCCAGCCTGCCGATGGCTTGCGCACTCACCCCCAGCTCCTTACCCAGATCGGTTGCGCTCCAGAGCTGGCCGGTTACCCTGGGCGTTTCGATAGGCAGATCGAAGTGAGCCAGGATGCGGCCGATCTCGGCGAGCTTGGCCGACTGGGAAAGGGTGGGGGAGAGTACGGTATTAACCAGATCGTCCAGCAGTTGGCTGCTCTGGTCGATGAGTTGTAGCTGTTGCATGGCGTGGCCCTCCTGTCCTTGAGGATGGGGCGCCAATTGGATTGAAGGAAGGGCCGTTAATCCTCTTCATCAAGGATTGGCACGCAGACATCCGACATGTCTGAGAACAATTCTTCGCCTTCTATGCTGACGCAGTTGACTGAGTTGCTCATGCAAATGATTTCATCAACTACGCGCCTGAGCTCGTCTCGGTCTAACTCTTCATTATTAAGTAGTTGCTTGGCCGTATCCCTGAGCGAGCGAACCTCTTCACTTAGGTTTCTGCGCCAGCCGTTCATACTGAAACTTACTTTTGACATTCAGCCTACCCCTCAGCTTTGCAGCGGTTGCTGCTTTGGTTCGATTGTAACCACCCCGAGATCGCACTTGAACTGATGCACATCACTGCTGAACTTCGGCTTGCCATCAAACTCCTTGCCCAGAATGTTGGCCTTCTCAATCAGAGCGCTCTTTGCAGCCTCAAAGGCGGCGTGGGCGGCCAGCACTTTGGCGTCAGTTGTCTTGTAGAAGCTGGTCATAGCGGGGCCTCCTCGCCACCCAAGGCGGCAAGCAGCGCCGGGATAAACTGGGACAGCTCGCCGGTCACCAGTGCAAAGTCGGCGTCCATGCGGGCTGCTGGATCCTCGCTGGTGATGTCGTCATTCTGCTCGCGCAGCTCCTCGCTGAACTTGAGGCGCTTGATGGAGAGGTCATCGCCCAGCACAAAGCTGATGCTCTCACCCCAGCAGAGGGCCAGCTTGGTGACCAGCTTGTCGTTGGCGAGGTGGTTTTTTACCTCGTCGGTCATCAGATCCTGCTGCTTGAAGCGGGCGATCCCGCCGTGTTCCATGGCGCTGCGCAGCTCGGATTCATCTTCCAGGGTGAAGGAGGCAGGCAGGTTTCCCTCTTGCAGCCACTCGGTCATGGTGATTTCTGGCGGGTTCTTGAGCGCCACCGGCACCGCCGGCAGGCTGCCGATGGACTTGCGCAACAGGGCCAGCACGTCCTCGGCCCTCTTGGCGGAGGGGGCATCGACCATCAGTAGGCCGTCGGCCGGGTTGATCCACGCGTAGGTGTTGGCGGTGCGGCTGAATGCGCGGGGCAGCAGGGTGTGCAGCAGCTCCTCTTTCAGCACCTCTTTCTCTTTCCTCTTGAGGGGGCGGCCCTGCTCGAACTCGATCGCCTCAACCTTCTCATCCAGCTGCTCTTTGACGACGGTAGATGGCAACATCTTCTCCTCCTTGCGAGCACAGATGAGGATCTGGCCGTTGGCGGAGTGGGTCAGGGTGCTGCCGAACTTGCCTAGAGGTCGAGTCCAGCCGAAGCGGGACATATCCTGGCTGCCGCAGGGGGTGAAGGCACAAGCTTCGAGCTGAGTTTCCAGCTGTTCGGCGGTCAACTCGAACGGGCGGGTGAAGCGGTACACTTGAAGGTTTTTAAACCACATGGTCTGGGGTCCTTTTGGTTGGTTAGTTGCGGGCTTTTGCCTGCAGGTCGTGGAGTTTCTTGGCGGCTGCTTCGGCTTGTGACCGGTTGCAGATGGTCCCGCCAGGCAGTACAAACTTGCCGCGCAGCTTGGGGTGGGGCATGACGACGCCCAACCCGATGACTACCGCGCCGCAGTAGGGGTTATCTGTGTCTTTCATGGGGTTCCTCTACTTATCCACCGTTTCTGTGTGGCTGGCGGTGGATGGTTTGGGGGTATCAGGCTGCAGCGCTGACGGGCTCGGCTCCGGCAAGCAGCAGGGTGAGCTTGCTGACATCGCGTATCCGGCACTCGCCGCGCCAGTTGGGGGCGAAGATGAGGAGCATTGAGCCCTTGGGGTTGCCCTTCATTTCTTCTCCGGTTGCCTTGTTGATGAAGCTCACCCGACCGTTGCGCCACTTGCCGTTCTCGTCGTGGTAGCCGGTGATGTGGCGTACCTCGCTGGCGCGCTCGCCTGGATACCATTCTGTGCTGGTGTCCTGCGGGACCAGCATGACGGTGCCGATGCCGCGGTCCTGCTGCTCGATGGCCTTTCCCACCCATGGCCCGATATCGGAGTAGGGCGGATTGAGCCAAGCCCAAGGCGATCGCACAAACGGGCTGATAAAGTCGCCCCAGTCCACGCTCAGGGCGTCGATGTCAGGCGTCAGGTACTTCTCGCAGAGCGCCGTTTCCGGCAGTGCGGCGGCATCGAGGGCGAAGTTGAACTCAAGATCCAGCGCTCTGAACAGATAGAGCGGGGTCTGGGTCATGTCGCGGGTGGCTTCTGGGGTGGTGGAACCGCGGTAGTCAGCCATTGGCAGCCCCCTTGCACTCAACAGCAGCCAGTTGGCCATTCATCAACGCTTCGCGTAAGGCGATCATCTCCCTGTTGCGAAACAGGCTAGTAGCATAGATGAGCGGCTTGCACAGGTTGTGTCCTTGGATCTCGAGGAAGTCCTTGCAACCCTGCTCTGTGAAGCAGGCTGTTTCGAAGTGGCTGATCTCCTTGACGGCCAGCTTTACCCAGTCGCCAGTTTCGCGGTCATCACGCCGGAGGAGCTCAAGCCTCCGCTCAGTTGTTTCGCTGGCCTCGATGTGCCTTTCCTGATGCCACCAGAAAATGCGGTCGTGATCATAGTCAGCATCAACAACAATCTCACGCTTGGAGAACACGCAATAGAGCGGGTCTGCAGTGAATCGACCATGCTGAGTGTTCAGTGAATGCTGCATTCTATGCAGCAGCTCTGGTAGTTGCTGGCTCATGCAGCCTCCTTTCTGGCTTTGCTGTATCTGGCCGCGTCCTCGCAGTCGTCAATGTGGCTGGCGCCATACTTCTCTCTGGCCGCCTCGGCGCAGGTGTATGCCTCGTATGGGTTAAATCCACAGGTAACCTTGCCGCAGTCAGGGCAGTTGCCGCGGGTGCGGCCTGTTGTCTGCCGCTTGCGTGGGCGCTTTGGCTTGCGGATCCCGGCAACGGTGATCATGCGGCGCTCGTTGACGTTGCGCGCCTGGAATGTGCGGCGACTGATGGACTTCACGTACTCAAGCGGGTAAAAGGCAACCTCATCGTTCCACAGAGCATGCCTTACCTCCTCTGCCGTCAGGATTAGCGCATCTGACAGGCAGACTGTCGAACCCTTCTGGGCCTTCCAGTAGACATCGTTACCGGCGAAATCACCGAAGCAGCAGTGGATTACATACTGATCGCAGCCTGTTGCCAGACCGGCCTTGGTGTCATCCAGATACTGGTGGTCAACCCGCACGGTAGCGAGCTCATCGACCAACGCCTTGCTGAGCGGCACATCGGTGTGGCGCCCATTGAAGTGGCGCTGGGCCTCCTCCAGCGTGTAGACGTGGGCTTTGTCCAAGTTTGAGGTGTAGCCATTGCCATTAAGCGCCCAGAACATGCAGGTGCTGCCTACATTGGTTCTGGTGTCGCGCAGATAGAAGCCTGTCATGCCGCCTCCTTGTGCTGTTCTGGTTGCTGGCTGGCTGCGAACTGCTCTTCCCACAACTTCACCTTGAGCTCGCAGGCGTAGAGGATCTGGCCAACCAGCTTCTCGCCAAGCCCCTTCACCTTGTCCAGCTTGTTGCCCTGGTGGCTCATCACCTTGTAGAGGGTGTCGATCCCGGCATCCTCCAGCGGCTTGATGGTGCGCGGCGGCAGGCCACATTCGTGAATGCTGACCGTCTTGGCCCATTCTGCTCGCGGCTGCAGGTGCGGATGGCTCCGGGCCAGCGCTTCGAACATGAAGTTGAAAATATCCTGCGTCATGGCATCAGGGGCGCCGGCACCGAACGGGGTGGGATAGATGGGGTTCATCCACTGGCTCAACATGACCGAGCAGCCGGAGCCATCGGATTTCATGGCGTGCAGCTTCCAGTTGAGGTCATTGATGAGGTAGGTGAGGTTTGACTGCAGGCCGTGATCCACCAAGTAGACATTCCAGAGCGTGCCGTCCTCGCCCTTATAGGTCTTGGCCAGGTGCTTGAACCAGACCAGCTTGGCATCACGGCAGCTCTCGAGCTCCATGATGACGCCGTGGCGGCTTTCCAGCTCACGATCCTGCTCGTTGATGGCATCCAGCAGGTCTTTGATGCGGCGCTCGAGTTTCAGCACCTCGGCGCGGTAGGCAGCCTCATTGCTCTTGTGCTTGGCGATCGCGGTGCGCTGTTGCTCCAGCAGGTCGTTTTTCTCCTTGATGCGGCGCTTCATGCCTGCCGGATCCATGGCCTTGAGGTCGGCAAGTTGGCGATCGGTCTGGCGTGAGGTGAATTGCAGGGCACTGAATTTGGTTTCGATCTCATTCAGGGCGCGCTGCGCCTTGTAGAGTTCGTCTGCCTTGGCTTCCAGCTCATCTGCGCCTTCTTGCCGCGCTGCTGCGATGCGCTGCTCGGCTTCTGCCACCTGCTGGCGCAGCTGGCTGACCAGTGCGATCTGCTCATTCAGCTCACCATCCCGGGCTTCCAGCTGGTCGATGAGCCCGTTGAACTCGTCGATATGGGCGTTGGCAGCCTCGCTGATCATGGTCAAGTTGGCGGTGAGCAGGGTTTCAAAGCTGCCGATGGCGGCCTTGGCCGGGCCGTCAGGCATCTGGATGATGGCTCGGATCTGGGTTGTGAGGGTGTTCAGGGCAAGGCTGGTTGCCTCGCTGGGGTTCAGCGTGGTCATGGTTGGTCCTCTGGGAGTGCAAAAGCCCCGTTGGCGGCGGGGCGGGTGATCAGTAGTTGATGCTCAGGTGGTCGATCTTGTTGCTGGCGATGTGCTTGACGATGTTCACGGCGACATCCTCAGCGAGACCCAGCCCCATCAAGTCCATCACGATGGAGCTGTTGATCCGGCCGCGGTGCTCACGGTCGGCCAGGCGGCGGGAGTTCTCTTCATCCTTGAGGCGCTGTTCGTCGGCGATGCGTTGGCGCTCCTGCTCGGCGGCGGCCTTCGCTGCAAGCTCTGCTTCCATCTTTGCTTGGGCAGCAGCCTGCAGGCGGCGCTGTTCTGCCTGCTCCGCTTCGGCAATACGGCGGGCTTCTGCCTGCTGGCGGGCCAGCTCTGCGGCTTCTGCGTCGCGGATAGCCTGTTGCTCACGTTCCCGCGCTTCGCGTTCGCGGCGCTCGGCATCGAGGCGGGCCTGCTCTTGGCGCTGGGCTTCGGCTGCTGCAGCCTGCTCTGCGATGCGGCGCTCACGATCTTCCTGATCGCGGGCGGCAGCCTCTTGGCGCAGACGCTCCAGCTCGGCGGCTTGCGCTTCCCGCGCCTTGGCTTTCTCAATGGCGGTGCGCAGGTGGAGCACGGCAGCATCCTTGGCTACGCCTGCCTGGGCGGTCATCTCTTCCCAGCTGTCGTCGATGGCGATCGCTTCAATCTGCTGCAGGTAGTGCTCCAACTCGGTGCTCGGCAGCTCGGCGGAGGTCTGCTTGGCTATGGAGAAGGCCAGCATACGTTCTTGCAGTACGGCTACGCGGGCTGCTTCTTCCGCTTCGTACTGGGTGAGCGGGGCACGCACTTCCTCTTTCAGGGCGTCGAGGGTGTCGCGGATCACCTTGCGGTTGGCGTCAATGCGCTTGGGGATCTCCTTGTACTGGTCGGTCAGCTCCTTGCCGAAGCCTTCCAGATAGGTTTTGGTCTTGGCAACGGCATAGGCGATGCTGGCGATCTCCTTGCGACCTTTGGCGGTGGTCACGTCAGGCACCAGGCTGGATGCCTTCTGGCGGATATCGGCCAACAGCTCAGTCACCCCTTGGCCCTCGGTAAACAGGGCAACGGCGGTGGTCGGTTCGATGACAACCAGCTGAGTTTGGGCGGTGTCGGTCTTGGCTTGTTCGGTCATGTCGGGGTCCTTGTGGCGGTGATCCATAAAAAAGCCCGCTGGTTGGCGGGCTGGACTGGTTAAAGTGGTTGGTTACGCTTGCTGCTGGTCGAGTTGGCGCTTGCGCTCGCCAGCGACCTGCTTGATGCCTTTGACTATCTGCGGGTCGCCGGTGCCGTTGGCCCACTCCCACGCGGCGGTGTAGGCTCTTTGCCACTCCTCGCCGGAGGATGCGCCCTCGATGGCGGCGCTGTGGTCAGCGTAGGCGCTGGCGTGGTCAACCTGCTCGACCGTTTCGATGTGCGGTTCAACATGTTGCTGCGGCTCAGCTTCGAGCGTCACCGGTTGATCCATGCTGCCTTTCATGGCGGCAAGCGTGCGGTTTGGTGCTTTCTGTTGCTGCACTTGGGCGCCCGGGATCTCGTTGATGATGATCTCCTTGCCTTCCATCTCTTCGGCTGTGGGCTCGCTGCCGATCTCAGGCCATGCCTTACGCAGCGCTTGCGCCTCGGTACACTTGGCCAGCTGGGCATATGGGCGCTTGCGCCACATGGCGTTGGGGCACTCAGTCTTGCCGCTCTGGGTGGCGTAGTTCTCCTTCCAGCGCTCAAGGGCATGGAAGGCCACCCGCTGGCCGTCAATCATCTTGTAGACGGTGTATTTGCACCACTGCGGGTAGGTGACCTTGATCTTGTTTTGCTGGTTGTAGGGGTCTTGGAACTCCTCGGTCACATCAGGGCCAAACACAGGCTCATCAGCACCGGCGTAGTTGCCGGAGCGGTCTGCTTGAATGCGGTACATGCCGATACCGGGCATTGGTACATCGCGCCACACCTTATCCTTGGTGCGAGCGTCAGTGACCTGCATGGGCACCAAATGTACCGGCTTGAGCAGGATGTCCAGCCCGCGCGCCTTGCAGTAGTCAATCGCCATCACCACAGAGTCAGGGTTAGCGCCTGGGTAGATGGTGTTACACAGGGCGTTCCAGGTTGGCTCATCGATACCGCGCTGGGCCAAGATGGGGAACTCGGCGGCGAAATTCTCCGCCGCCTGCTGCTTGATGATTGCGATGTTGCTCACGCTGCTCTCCTTGCCCATGCCGGGCGGGTAAGTGGTATCAGGTCGTGCCAGTCGTTATTGACGCGGCACTCGTGGAATTTGCGCAGGTCGCGGCGGTAGAGGTCTTTGCCTTCCTCTTTCCACTCCTGCTCCAGCGGGCGAACCCGCACTGGATAGCGGCCGCACTCAATGGATGAGCTGACCGCGATAAAGATGAAGTCCGGGATCTCGCCGTAGATCTCCCGATAGCCATCGGAGTACATGGCGTCCTGAACGTGGTAGCGGAACTCTTCGACGTGGCGCCGTAAGCGACTCATGTCGTCCACCTTCTTCACGTCGGCCAGAATGGGGTGGCCGGTCAGCATCCTGTCTGGCCGGCAGCGGCATAGTTCCTCGGTCTCGCGGTCAGTCCAGTAGAGCGACCCCTCACAGATTCCGTCCTGCTCCAACAGCCAGCGGGCGTCAGGGTGGGCGAACACGCTTTCGCGCATCAGCCGCAGCTTGCGGTCATCCTCGAACGAGAGAACTGTCTTTCCCAGTTCGGCGCAGTTGGCCAGAAACTCGGCCTCACCCTCCTTGCCAATCTTGGTTTGCCGGTTGAACTTCGGCGCGATGATGAAGCGATCCTTGAACTCTTCCGGCTCCAGCAGCAGGCAGTGCAGGGCGGTGCCCATATCCAGCGCCTTGAGCTTTTCCTCATCGACCGGTGCGCTTTTGCGCCAGATGTAGGTGGCCGGGCTCTCGGCGATGTCGTCGAGCTGGGATTTGCTGATGCCAGGGCCGGAGTGGTACTCCTCGTTGGAGAGGCCCAGCACCAGCCCTTGCGGCAGGGCCAGGCTGGTATCAACGGCGGCGTTCATGTGGCACCCCCTTCTGTTGCCAATCGGCGGCCTATGCGAGTGATGGCGCTTCGTATTTGACCAAGCCGCACGCTTGCCTTGACTCGCTGTGATTTGTACTCGCGCACTTTCTGACACCAGCAGCAAACCTCGTCGTTATCGACGCACGCCAGATAGAACTCTTCGAATTCAATGCATTCGTAAGGGTCTTGCTTTAGTGACCGGTATTCATTCACAACCGTCTCTAGGCATGGGGTGCCAAAGGAGTGAAAGTTACTTCCCTCTCCAGCTGTATCAACGCTTTCGCACCGAGAATACGCCTCAGAACCCAGCGTCTTTAGCCTGCGAACCTCATCGGCCCAGAAGGCGTGATCTCGCACCAGCGTTAAAATGCCAGCTTCTGTGGTTTTCATGCTGCGCTCCTGTGCTGGTATTGCTCCCACTGCTCCTCGCTCATGGCTGTTTGCAGCTCGGCGAGGTGGTTGCTCCATGCGTCATGGGCAAGGTCGGAAAGGCCGGCATCCACCACCTGCTGGACGAACTGCACCAGATGGGATGGGTCGCCATCGTTCATCAGCAACCGGATGGCGTGGTTGTACTGGCGGTGCTGATCGGGGTTGAGCTCACAAAGCAGGGTGGCCGGGTCGGTGCTCAGCATGCCTGCCATCAGTAGTGGTCGGTTGGTGGCTACCCACTCGGCGATCCACTCAGCTTTGGCGTTTGCCTCGGCTTCGCGGCTTTCGAGCAGAGCCAGCAGAGCTGATTCTCTGGTCATGGCTATAACTCCAATTCACGCTGCAGGGCGCGCTTCTCGTGATACTCCTCGATGGCGCGGCGGGTGGCGGTGCGTTCGTGGGCGCTGCGGCGTTCTGCTGCGCTGGGTTCGACGCTCACGCTGTAGCGGTGTTCAGTGCGGGGCGGCATGGAGCCGCGAAAGCCCATCACCTGGGCTTCGGTCAGATTTTTCATGGTCGGGGTCCTTGGGTGGTTAAAACAAAAACCCCAGCGCGATGGCTGGGGTTGTTGGTTGAAACTGGCGCTGGTTAGCGTGGCTGCATCAGCGATTTGGTGCGCCGGGTGACGGAAGCCAGGGTCAGCTTCATCAAGTCGGTCAGGTCGTCATTGCTCATCAGGTCGAGCATGCGCTGCATGTCGCGCGGGTCGGTTGGGTCAATGACGTGGGCGCAGTCGGCAACCGGCCAGAGGGTGAGGCTATCCCCGCCGTGGCGGCCGCTCATGCTGCCGCTGTCTGGCTCGATGCTGAGCATGTAACGGGTGGTGCCAATCTTGTGGCAGAGGGCTTTGGCCAATTGCTGGGCGTCACACTTGTGCAGCTCACTGGCAACGGGCGGGAAGGGGATGTCGTTATCAGTCAGCTCGGCAAGCTGGCGGTGCAGCGCTTCGCTTTCGCTGCGGCGAATGGCTTGGGTCGCGGCGTAAACATCAACCTCGAAAGCGGGCTCAATCCAGCCTGCATATTTCATGGCGACCAGCTCAACAGCCCATGTTCCTGGCTTGTTACCACCCCTTACGGTTTTCAATGCGGGAAATCCCGCTTTGGCTTCTACCGCCGCAATATAGGCGCCATTGAAGCGTTTGAACTCGCTGGGTTTGTGCGATGCAGTGGCCTTGCCTTGGGCGATGGCTGCTTTGTGCAGGTCGTTGAGGTTGTACATACCATCAGCTGCGATGGTAATGGAGTGATTAGCAATGGTGAGTTGGGTGTTCATGGTCAGATTCCTTGGTTCAAAGTGAATCGCCACCATTGACGCCAAGCAACTGGTGGCGAACTGAGCGAGGTTGGCGTACCGGCGAACCAAAGGAAACCGGCGCCCCGAAGGGCCCCCGCCCAGCCCGCCATAACTGACAGGTACTACTGGGCCGCACATAAAAAAACACGCAGGCGCGTGTTGTGCGCTTCGATTCGTTTCGGGACGCCAATCCCGGCAACGGATTTTGCCGTTGCTTTTATAGTATCTAGAAACATTGGCATGGTTGTCAATCCATGAAAAAGCCCAGCTGTTGCTGGGCTTGGTCTGGTGGCGCGTGAGCGCCATTATTTATACCGGCACGGCTTCACGTAGATCGTGTCGCTTGGAGACTTACTGTACTGTGATGGCAGCTCACTGTGCAGCCAGCACAAATCCCCCCTAGCACTGATCCCGGCAACGAAGAAACTACCATCAATCCAGCTTCCGTCCTTCTTGTAGCGGATCTGGATTCGACTGCCATCAGGTATCTTTGGCGGTATCTCAACGTCATAGTTAGTGCTCGATGAGAAAATGAGGTAGTTGCTGACCACCTCAAGCCTGCCAACCCCCGGCGTGATTGCCATTGATGCCCATTCATCTGCCGAAGAAATGCCAGATATGAGCAGCGATACTGCGCCAAGCAAAGCCCTAGTTCGATTCATGCACCCTCCTTGTTTTGGACTGGGCATTATGAATCTGTTTGGCTCCGCTGTCAGCCTGCAACCCCCTGATACAAGAGGCTCCAGGCTGGCCACTGTTGCCAGTGGCTAGCTGTCACCTTCCAGCGCCATGTTCCGGTTTGACGGGTTAATGGCGATCTGCCGGGCCAGCAGATTGCGAGCGGTGACTGCCCAATCCGGATTGTTAAAGAGCGGTGCAATCCTGAATTCAGGCTGCAAGAAGCCAAGACACACTCGCGGTGTCTATTAAATGCGTCTTGGCTTGAGCCCTATGCGTGGGAGGGCTCGACCCTGTTATCAAACTGCGGAGCGGTGAAACTGCATGCGCCAGTGGAGGAGGGCGCTGTGCTTGGTGAAGCCTGTGGTGCGGCGCTGGGCTGCGCGGGCTGCCACAATGCGGTGCTGCTCTGAGGCCAGCATTGCCACATGAAGGCGCTGACGGATGGCGCGGCGGCGGGCTTCGTTGCCATTGAGCTTGTCAGCGATGGCGAAGAGGATCTGGTCTGCGCGATGCGCGGCTCTGGAAAAAATGTTCTTGGTCATGGTACATTTACTCCTGTTGGCGAGTTGGTCCTCGCTAATACCCACCGGGTCAACTGGTTGGGGTCCTGATTGCCGGGGTTGGTCCCCCGGCTTTCTCTGACTGGGGGTGGTACCCTGGTCCTTCAAAGCCCGCCCTGTGCGGGCTTTGTCGTTCTTACGCGCTGGTCAGGCGCTTTTCACTTCTGCCCTGGTTAGGGGCTGGTTCCTGATTGCCGGGTGGTACTGAATTCAGTTAAAAGATGTGCGCGGGTAAAACTTGCTGCGATTAAGTCGCTGCAGTGTCTTGCGCTGTTTCTGCTTTAGCCGTGAGGCTTTCTCTTCGCTAACCCCATGCTTGGCTTTCCACTCGTCGCCAGTCAGCCCGGTGAAAAGCCAGACCGGATCGACCTGTAGGGCGGTGGCGATAGCAAAAAGGCTTGTCGCTCTTAGGTCTCGCTCAGGGTTATTTATCACTCTGCTGATCACCGGCTTGCTCACACCTGACTTGCGCGCCAGATCGACCTGCCCAAGGTTGAGAGTGTCCAGCCTTTCTTGAATTCTCTGGCCTATCGTTTTCATTAGCGCTTATCCTCGTCACCGCCCGAGTACAACCACATCGGGTCAACCTTCAGAACCTTGGCAATGGAGATCAAGGACGACACTTGCATCTCGCGATCTGGGTTATTAATGGTGTTGCTGATCACGCTCTTAGAGAGGTCTGCACGTCGAGCTAATTCAGACATGCTCATGCCCAGTTCCTGCAATCGCTGGTCGAGGCGTTGGCCGAATCGCTTAACCTCGGACTGTGCCGCCGCCTTGGCTGCCGCTTCGGCCGCATCAAGCAGTTGCATTTGCTCGATCCATTCAGAGCTGCTCATGCCAAGGTAAAGCCAGGTCGGATCGCAACGAAGAGCTTCTGCGATTGCGTACAAGCTGTCTGCTCGCAATCCCTTTGACGGGTCAGACAGCAGAACTGATATCACCGCTTTGCTCACACCCGACTTGCGCACTAGATCGGCTTGGTTCCATCCGCGCTCATTGAGCATGTATGTCAATCGTTCTCTAAAAGATTTCATTGGTAGTCCTTTCTCGCTTCCTGTCGGTCCGAATGTTCGAGACTACACGGGAAGATTTTGTTAGGCAAAGCTCACTGAACGCATAATAGGAAGTAATAACTAACAATGCAATGCCTTGGTGAGTTTTTTTTAACTTTGTGTGCGAATGCCGCTCACGCCGCTAGTTTTTTGGTAAGAAAAAACCCGCCGATGGGCGGGTTTGTGGGGGGGGGCTAAACAGTCAGGAGCGGCGCAGCTCTACCATCTTCCCTAGAATCGTGGCTTCGCTGGATTTGAGATAACCGAAGTGGGGATCATCGACAACTAGGTTCATACCATCGATCGCATTTTTGGCTCTCAACAACAGGATCTTGTCTCCGTGTTTAACCAGTGCCACATCGCCATTCTCCAGCTTTAGCTGCTGCAAGCTCATATCAATGACGATCACATCTCCCTTGTGAATGCCGCTACCAACCAGATCATCGTTTTCAGCAACCACAGCACACAGGTGCCCGCCATCCTCTACAACCAAGTGCTTTCCGGTGTCAATCAGCGGGATAGCATCTATCGGCTGACCAACCATATCCATCATCTCCCAGATCGGCACCTTTGATACGGCCGTACTTGATGCGTACTCAGCACTACTCTTGCCGACAAATAGCCATATAGGGTCGCAACCAAGGATCCTGGAGATGCTAAGGACGCTGCTAATTCTGGGGTCACTGGTGTTGCCGTGGATGATGGCGCTCAGCGTTGGCTTGGATAGGCCAGTTTTCCGCGCCAGATCTGCAGCGGTCAAACCTCGCTCATCCATTAGCTGCTGGAGTCTTTCGTTAAAGGAAGACATTGATTTCACCATATCGTTAGATTCAACAAACATCATCCATTATGCCTCGCCCGGTGTAAGGTTTGTTTTATGTTGACCGGTTAGTTTGTTCTTACTAATATTGGCTGGTACACACAAGAGGACCAACCATGCACATCGACGAGCCCATCAAGTTTTTTGGCAGTGCGGCAAAGGCCGCCAACGCCATCGGTTACAACCGAGTTTGTTTCAATGACTGGAGAAAAAAGAACGGAGGAATCGTGTCCCCGAAAGCTGCCGCGAATTCAGATAATAACTGCAACACCCATGGTGCATAGGAGAGAAGAGGCCAACTGCCGGTTCTGGTACGCTTCT